>JAIQGB010000039.1 GCA_020072905.1 Terriglobia bacterium
CATGCAGCGTGCGGAAGCGAGCCATGCCGGGTGGAACCGGGTTGCGCGGGACGAAATCGAGTTGGCGGCCGACCGCCACGATCTCCGGAGTCAGGTAGAGCGTGAGAGCCGCGGCAAGCGCGAGCATTCCACCCGCCAGGGCAAGCGAGGCCGCATCGCGGGGCGTCTGCCGGAGGATGAGCACGAACAACGCCGTCCCGAGGACGAGTTGCGCACAGCCGTAGGCCCGGAAGTAGGTGCGGTTGATCTCCGAAGCCAGGTACCGCAAGGTGAGGCGCGTCTGGTCAGGCGAGACGGGCTGCGCCCCCTCTCCCGACCGCGCATTCGCAGTTTCGAGAACGCGGTCAACGGTGCGGAAACTCCCCGTCGCCGCGAACCACATCGCGACCGTTATGCCGATCCAAGCCCCCAGAACCGCCAGTGCCATGGCTTCTCCCCGCTCCTTCGAAGTCACCACACGCGTTTCCACCGCTTGATTGTCCCGTCCACCTTGGCTAAGCTAGCGCGCGCATTATAGCGTACGCAGCGAATGGTCTTGACGTCCGCGTTCTTCTTTGCCGGAGGAGGTTCCGCGCGCACCGCCATTCCGCGCCATCCACCACGAGGAGCCCCATGCCGCAGACTTACGATGCCATCATTGTGGGTGCCGGGCACAACGGCCTGGTCACCGCCGGGTACCTGGCCCACGCCGGGCTGAAAACGCTGGTCGTCGAGAGCCGACCCGTGGTTGGCGGCGCGTGCGTCACGGAAGAGGTCTTTCCCGGGTACAAAGTCTCGACCACTTCCTACCTGTGCAGCCTGCTTCAGGAGAAAGTCATCAAGGATCTGCAGCTCGAGAAATTCGGCTACCGGGTCTATCCCAAGAACCCGGCTTTCTTCTCGCCATTTCCCGACGGGCGTTACCTGATCATGTGGTCGGACGTGCAGAAAACCTGCGAAGAGATCCGCAAGTTTTCGGCGCGCGATGCCGAAGCCTATCCGCGCTACGAAGAGTTCGTCGACCGCCTGGCGCGCTTTGTCGAGCCGCTGCTGCTCGAAACGCCGCCGGATATCGCGGGGCGCGGGTTTGACGACTGGCACAAGCTCGCCAGCTTGGGCCGCCGCCTGATGAAGATGCCCGCCGAAGAGCTGGTCGGGCACCTGCGCATCCTCACCCAGAGCGTGAAGGATTTTCTCGACCCGTGGTTTGAGTCGGAGGCGCTAAAGGTCGTGCTCGCCACGGACGGCGTCATCGGCACGAACGGCGGCCCCTACACGCCGGGCACGGCTTACGTCCTCTTCCACCACTGCATGGGCGGCGTGGGCGGCAAGCGTGGACTGTGGGGATTCGTGCGCGGCGGCATGGGAGGCATCACGCAGGCGCTCGCGGCGTCGGCGCACAGTCGGGGCGCGGAAATCCGTACCGGCACTCCGGTGGGGCGCGTGCTGGTCAAGAGCGAACGGGCCACAGGCGTCGCGCTCGCCACGGGTGAAGAGATCACGGCGAAGCTCGTCGTCTCCAACGCCGACCCGAAACGGACCTTCCTGAAGCTCGTGGGCGAGAAGAACCTGGACAGTGACTTCGCCTCGGCCATCCGCTCGCTGAAGATGGAAGGCTGTTCGATGAAGATCAACCTGGCGCTCGACGGACTGCCGAACTTCACCTGCCTGCCCACGCCGTGCGGGGTGGTGGGGGCCCAGCACAAGACAACCATCCACATTTGCCCCACGCTCGATTACATTGAACGCGCCTACGATGAGTCGAAATACGGGCGGCCCAGCGAACGGCCCATGCTCGAAATCACTCTCCCCACCACCTACGACGATTCGCTCGCGCCCGAGGGCAAACACTTGATGAATATCTTCCTCCAGTACACGCCTTACTCGCTCTCGCCGGAAGTGGCTCCAAGCTGGCACGCCCTCAAGGAAAGTTACGCCGACCGCGTGATGGAGATGATCGAGGAATACGCGCCGGGATTTAAGAATCTGATTTTGCACCGGCACATCGTCACGCCGCTCGATCTGGAGGAGGAATACGGCATGACGGGCGGCAACATTTTCCACGGCGAAATGAGCGTGGACCAGCTCTTCTTCCTGCGGCCCGTGCCCGGCTGGGCCAAGTACCGCACGCCCATTCGTGGCCTCTACCTTTGCGGCTCCGGCACTCATCCCGGCGGCGGCGTGATGGGCGCCCCGGGCTTTAACGCCGCGCGCGAGATTCTGAAAGACTGGAAGAAACTGAAGCGCGGATAGCCCGAGACGATCAGCTCAACCGGGCGGCCCTAACGCCAGGCCGGCAGCGACGCCGGCGAGCCCTTCTTGAGGGCTGCGATGTGCGCGGTCGTCGTCCCACAGTCGCCGCCGAAGTGGCTGCGAGGTGCGCCCAACGTGAAGCGTTCGGACCACAGCAGGCGTGCTTGCGGGACCGCGGGAAACTCGCTATCCTCAGTCTGTTCAGCATTTCGAAATTCCGCGACACTTCTTCCGGCGCTTCGCATCGGTCCGGCCTATGAACCGCGTCCTGATTCTTCACTACCACGAGATCTGGCTGAAAGGCGGCAACAAGAACTATTTCCTCAGCCGCCTGATCGCCGCGGTCAAGGTCGCGCTGGCCGACCTGCCCGTGTCGGGGCCGCAGTTCACCAGCGAGCGCCTGCTGCTCAAGGTGCAAAAGGAAGAGATTCTGCCCCTGATTCTCGAACGCCTACGTCGCACCTTCGGGCTGGCCTACGTGGCTGTGGCGCGGGAGGTCGCCAGCGATCCCGAAGCACTCGGTGTGGCAGCCTGCGAGATGATGGCGGAAAAGAATCCCCGCACCTTCGCCGTGCGCGCTAAAATCGCGGACCCCGAGTTTGCGATGAATTCCATGGAGCTCGAGCGCGCGCTGGGCCGGCAGATTCTCGACCACCTTCGCGGCCAAGGAAGCGACGTGAAGGTGAAGCTGCGCGAACCCGAGGTGACCTGCTGGGTTGAATCGATTCCCGGCAGGGCGTTCCTTTACGCGGACCGGGTGGAGGGGGCGGGCGGGCTTCCGGCGGTGACCGGCGGGCGGCTCGTGGCTCTGCTTTCGGGCGGGTTCGATTCCGGCGTGGCCGCTTACAAGATGATGCGGCGCGGCGCCCACGTGACGTTCGTCCACTTTTTCGGACCGCCCTCCGCCTCGCGCGGCTCCTCGAGGCCGGTCGCGGAAGAAATTGTGCGCACGCTCACGCCCTACCAGTTCACCTCGCGGCTCTACCTCGTTCCCTTCGACGGCGTGCAACGCCAGATCGTGGCTGCGACGCAGGAGAGCTTCCGCGTGCTGCTCTACCGCCGGATGATGGCGCGCCTCGCGCGCGAGATCGTGCGGGCCGAACGCGCGCTGGGTTTGGTGACGGGCGATAGCGTCTCGCAGGTCGCGTCGCAAACGCTGCACAACCTTGCGGCGCTCGACCGCGGGATCGACGTGCCGATTTACCGGCCGCTGGCGGGAGACGACAAGACGGAGATCTTGAAGCTGGCGCGCGCCATCGGGACCTACCAGATCTCCTGCGAACCTTTCGAGGATTGCTGCCCGCGCTTCATGCCTCGGTCGCCGGCGATCTTCACGCGTCCTGAGCAACTGGACCGCGCCGAATCTGGACTCGACATCGAGGCCCTCGTGACCCTGGGACTGGAGGGCGCGAGTGCCCTCGACTTTAAATTCGAAAACGGCGAGGTCGCGGTGCACGACGCCGCGCCGCAGCGTTTGCAGAAGCTCCTCGCCCGCAGGAAGGACCTTCCGGGCACCGTTCGTGCGCGGCCCGCGACGGCCGGCGAATGAAGCGCAGGGCGCCCCGCCACTTCCTTCAACCCTTCCTTGACGGGACCCGCAACCGTTTCTATACTGCATCAGGGGGAGCGGGTAAGATGAGAAAGACGAAAATCCTCTTCGCTACAATTCTTCTCGCCGTCGCGGCCGGATGGCTCGCGGCTCAGGACACGCAAGAACCCCAAAGTCCCGCCGGCGCCCCGGGGTCCACGGCGGTCGCCACCAAGCCCATCAAGGTGCGCGTTGAACTGGTCAACGTGCTCTTTACCGTCACCGATAAGAAGAACCGCCTGGTGCTCGACCTGACCAAAGACGACGTCCGCGTGCTCGAGGACAAACAGCCGCAATCCATCCGTTTCTTCAGCCGCGAGTCCGACCTCCCGCTGCGCATCGGAATCCTCATTGACACGAGTAACAGCATTCGCGAGCGGCTGCGCTTCGAGCAGGAAGCGGCCATCGATTTCCTGAACGCCACGGTGCGGCCGGGCAAGGACCAGGCTTATGTGGTGGCTTTCGACGTGGAGCCGCAACTCTTCCAGGATTACACGGACGACATGGAGAAGCTCTCCAAGGCGATCCGAGGGCTGCGGGCGGGCGGCGGCACGGGCCTCTACGACGCCATCTATTTTTCGGCAAAGGAAAAGATGTTGTTCTTCCCGCCTCCGGAGCCTTACCTGCGCCGCGTGATGATCATCGTCAGCGACGGGCTCGACAACCAGAGCGAGCATACGCGTGAAGAAGCGCTCGCCATGGCCCAACGCGGTGAGGTGACCGTCTTTGCCATCAGCACGAACCGCACAGGACTCGCGCAGCGCGGCGACAAGGTGCTGAAGTACCTTGCGGAAGAAACCGGCGGCCGCGCCTTCTTCCCCTTCTCGGCCGGTGATCTCGCCGGGGATTTTCAGGAAATCTCCCGCGAACTGCGGAGCCAGTACAGCTTGGCCTACGTTTCCAGCAACATCGCCCACGACGGAACTTTCCGCGCCATCACCATCCAATCGAAGGGGAAAGGCGTCCACGTGCGCGCCAAGAGCGGCTACTTCGCACCCTCGCAATAGCAGGTATCAGGTTTCAGGTGTCGGGTTCCGGGGAGTAGAAAGGCCTCCCGGCCCCTCCCCGGCACCTGAAACCTGACACCCGAAACCGGTCAGTCGGCGGGCGCGTAGTATCCGCGGCGGGCCTGCACCTTGTAATTGTGCCCGCGCACGTTGACGCGGATTTTTCGGAAAGAACCGTCGTGGCGGTCGTTCTTGGGTGTGTAGCCGAGCAGGTACTGCGTGCGCAACTCTTCGGCGATTTCCTGGAAAGCCTGAGCGGTGTCCTTGGCGCGAGTCACTTCGATGACCCGCCCGCCGGTTTCATCGGAATACTTCTTCAAGACCGCATCACCCCGGAATCCCATCGTCCGTCCCCAGTAGAAGGCGCGGTCCGTAATGTCGACGGAGTAGATGATGATATCGGATTTCTGCGCGGCTTCGACCGCCTCGTCGAGCTTTATCTTGCTTCCCTGGTCTTCGCCGTCCGTCAGCATGATGAGCACCTTGCGGCCCACCTCACCTTTCAGCAACTCGCGTGAGGCCAGATATACGGCGTCGTGGAGATGAGTACCTCCTATGCCGGGTCCGGGAAAGGGTCCGGGCATGACGCCCTGACCGCCACCGTTGATCTCTGTCGAGTCGATGGCGCGCGCCAACAGACGGTGGTCGCTGGTGAAATCCTGAAGCAACTCGACCTCGAGATCGAAGTGGAGAATGAACGCCAGGTCTTTGGGACGCACGACCTGGCCGATGAAGGTCTTTGCCTCCTCCTGCTCGATGGAGAGCACGCGCCCCTGGCTGGGACTGGTATCGACCAGGATGCCCAGGGTCAGCGGCGTATCCGTCTCCTGCGAGAAGTAGCGGATCTCCTGCGGAACGCCATCCTCGGTCAGCTCGAAGTCCTGGCGGGTAAGGTTGGTGACCGGGCGCTTCTTGTCCCGCACCACCGCGTACACGTTGACGACCTCCGTCGTAACGTGCAGCGTCTGGTCGGCGGCGGGAGGATTTTCCTGGCCTGAGGTGATGGCCGGTAATCGCCACAGGAGGCAACTCGCCAGCACCAGCCCGCTCATCACCGCCACTCGAGCCTTCCCCGGAAATCCAACTCGCGTCTTCATCGCCTGTCCCCGCCACTCGCCCTGTACATTGAGATGCGGTCGGAGCCTCTCGCGGCGAATCGCACGAAGAGCTTACCATCAACCCTTCGCTCGTGTGTCGAACAGCCGTGACGTCCAATCTCTCGGCGCGGAGCGTCAACGTTCGTCATGGGCTACTACAATTTTCTGTCGCCAACAATCACTTTCCTCTTGACAAGATTGCGCGCAGTCTTTATACATGGAGACTGAATACGCGCTCCGCCAGCATTGCTGGCGCGAACTTCTGAGATTTGAGAGGAGAATAGAATGGCAGCGAAAAAGAAAGCCAAGAAGAAGAAGAGGTAAGCTTCTTCCCATACAGTTTGGAACGCTCGGGGATGCAGCGATGCATCCCCGAAGTTTTTTGGGCTGCTCCCATCCTCCGCACCGCCGCAAGACATCAGCTCGCACACCGCGTTCATCTCCTCAGAAATCATTCGCCCGCCTCGCGCTCCGGCGCCGCCAGCGCGCGCGGCGTCTCATCCACCGGCTCGGCTTCGATGATCTCCTCGCCTGTCGCCGCGCCCAGCTCCTTGAAGCGCCGCGCCGAGGGCAGGACGCGCGATTCGAGCGAACCGACGGCCTTGTTGTAGTTCTCGATGGCGCGATGCAGCGCGGAGCCGACGCCTTCGAAGTGCCCGACGAAAGTCCGGACGCGGTCGTACAGCTGCTTGCCGAGATCGCTGATGGCCTGCGCGTTCCGCTCCAACTGTTCCTGCCGCCATCCGTAGGCCACGGCGCGCAGCAGGGCGATGAGCGTGGTGGGCGTCGCCAGGATGACGCGCTTCTCCATGCCGTCTTCAATGAGCGTGCGGTCCTGTTCGAGCGCGGCGGCGAAGAACGATTCGCCGGGAAGGAAGAGCACCACCATCTCCGGCGTGGGATTAAGCTGCTCCCAGTAACTCCGCACCGCGAGTTGGTTCATGTGCGCCCGGACGAGCTGGCCGTGGCGCGCCAGGTGTTTGCGCCGGTCGTCTTCGCTCGAGGCGGAAGCGCCGTCCAGGTAGGCCTGCAGCGGAACTTTCGCGTCCACGGCGATGCGGCGTCCGCCGGGCAGGTTGACGATCATGTCGGGACGCTGGCGGCCCGCCTCGCCGCTCAGCGTCTCCTGCTCCGTAAAGTCGCAATGCTCGGACATCCCGGCGAGTTCCACCACGCGGCGCAGCGTCATTTCTCCCCAGCGGCCGCGTACCTGCGGCCCGCCTTTGAGCGCCGTGGCCAGACTGCCGGTCTGCTGCTGCAGCTTTTCCGCCTCGCTCGCCAACTGCTTGAGGTGCTGCTCGAGCCCGCCGTAAGCGCTCTGGCGCACGCGCTCCATCTCCTGAATCTGTTTCTCATAACGATCCAGAGAATCCCGGAGAGGCGAGACCATTCCTTCGATGGCCTTCTGGCGCGTTTCGAGGTCACCCCTGGCCTGCGCCTGAATTGTCTCGAAGGTACTCTTGGCGAGAGCCACGAACGATTGATTGTTGCTCTTCAGCGCTTCGGCGGCGAGCGCGTTGAAAGTGTCCGCGAGCTTTCGTTGCGCCTCGTCGAGCAATTTCTTCTGCTCCTCGAGATTCGCCTGGGCTTCCTGGAGCCGGGCCTGCGCGCTGGCCCGCTGCTCACCTTCGGCGCGGAGTTTTTCCTGCACCTGTTCGAGGCTTTGGTGGAGAGCTTCGAGCTGCGCGCGAAGCTCGATCGTGGCGCTCTCCGCGGCGCGCACCTGTCCCTCCGCCTCGATCTGCAGGGCCGTCAGACGGCTTGCGGCTCCCGCCTTTGCCCAGAACCATCCCACCGCGCCGCCCAGTGCCAGTCCCACCACCAGCAGAAGCCATTCGCTCATCTCGGTTCTCCTTCTTGCGCGTTCCGCATGTTCGGAAGCGGCGGCATCCATCCACCTCAGTACTCTTCGTGCGCCGGGCAAATCGGCCGATAGTCACACCACTTGCACGCGAATCCCGGCGTGGCGTGAAATATCATCTGCCGGATTTGCCCTGCCACGTCGCGGATTTCGCGCACCGCCTTGCTGAGGTCCTGCGGGGTGCGCGTCGTATAGACTGGCTCATTTTCGCTGAGATTGTAGAACGCCAGCCGGTCGGGCTTCATCTTCATGCCATCGCGAGCAGCGAGCGCATAAACCGAAAGTTGCAGGCTCGAGTCCGCGTCCTTCTGAGAGCGCGGCCGCCCCGTCTTGTAGTCCACCAGTTCGACGGCGTGATCGCCAGCGCCGAACGGGTTGATCTGATCGATTCTCCCTTCGAGGACGAGGTCTCCGAGGTCGAGCGCGAAGTGCGCCTCCGTGTCGAGTGGGAGCGTCGCGGAGCCTTCGTGCTTGCGCACGAACTCGCGCAACTGCTCGAGGCCGGCCTTTTTGTAGGCCTGCTCCTGGTACTCGTCCTCGAAGCCCGCGTCCTTCCAGGCGCGAAGGTAGAACTCCTCGAGATCCTCAAAGCGCGCCGCACCACCCCGGCGCAAATCAAAATACCGGCGCACGCACTGGTGCATGATGTTGCCGAAGGTCAGCGCGGGCTGCGGCCCGGTCGGAATCTTCAGCAAGTGGCTGAATTTGAATTTCAGCGGACAGTCCTGGTACTCCTCGACCGCTGAGGCGCTGAGCTGGAGTTTCTGACTGGGGCTGATTTCGGGCAGGCGGCTTGCCCAGGCAGCGATATCCGGATAGAGCGCGTCACTCGCTTCCGCCTCGCCAAACAACGTGGGCTGAGTTCCGCCGCGCGTCGGCGGCTGGGGAGCAGCAGGAAGCGCCGCCGGGGGAATTTCCTGCGGGGGAACCTCAATCCGCTCGACGTCGCGCACCGCGACAGCCGCGTCCGAAAGCAGATCGTCGATGAACTTCGATGGTTTCTTGCCGGGCTTCGTCACGCTGGAGATGTAGAGCCTCTCCATGGCGCGCGTCATGGCTACGAAGAACAGCCGCCGCTCTTCCTGCGTGTGAATGTTCTCGGGCGGCGCGGGCGCTTTGCGGAGTTCGTCGGGAAACTCGATGATAGGCTTCCGCTCGGTCGTCGGAAATCGTCGCGGCGCCACGCTCACCACAAAGACCACCGGAAACTCCAGTCCCTTGGCGGCATGGACGGTCATCATCTGGACGACGCCCGAGGCGCTCTCCGGCTCGGGAGTTTCGATCTTTCCGCCCGCGTCGAGGAAGTACCGCAGGTATTCCATGAACGCGCGCAGGCTCTTCGCGCCAGGAGCCGCCGCCTCTTCCGCCGTCCGGCCGATTAGTTGCGGCAGACGCGCGATCTTCTCCTCCCACTCGGCAAGGAAACGGCGGAAGGTGTCCAGGTGAGATTGCTCGCGGCTGCCCGGGAGAAATGTTGGCGCGAGCGATTCGAGAAGCCAGTCGAAGAGCCGCGTTACGGACAGAGATCCCGCCTGCCGGCGCAGCCCTTTGAGCATCCGGTGAAGCTCCGGCCAGCCCGTGCGCGCGAGGTCCGCCTGGCGCGGTGTTTTCTCCCACGCGCGGAGGACGTCGTAGAGCGAGCAGCGGTCGCGCGCTGCCTGCCGTCGGATTTCCAGCGCCAGCTCCTCCGGGAACCGCCAGCGAGCCGCGAGCAAGACGCGTGTGAGGCTGATGTTGTCGTGCGGCGAATCCACGACGCTCAGGTAGGCCACGAGGTCGCGCAGGAGAACCGTGGAAAGAATCGAAAGCCCACGAATCGTGAAGGGGATTCCGCGCCGCCGGAATTCCGCCACGAGCAGATCGCGGTGGCTGTGCGCGCGATACAGCACGGCGATGTTCTCGAAAGGCAGGTTCTCCTTGCGGTGCAGCCGCTCGATTTCGGCGGCGATCCACTCCGCCTCACTTTGATAATCCGCTGAGTGAAGGAGAAAGAGTCGATCGCCTTCCGGCTTGGAGGTTTTGAGCGCAGGCTTTTTCTGAGGGCGAACGTTCTGGGCAATCACCGATTCCGCGGCGCGGAGGATTCGCTTCGTGGAGCGATAATTGCGATTGAGGAAAACCGTCGTCTGGCCGGGGAAGGCCGCCGCAAACATTTCGAATGCTCCGTGCGCGGCACCACGAAAGCGGTAGATGGCCTGGTCGTCGTCGCCGACCGCGGTGATGTTGTGGGGTGGGGCGGCGAGCCGGCGCAGGAGTTCAACCTGGGCGAAGTTGGTATCCTGAAACTCGTCTACGAGGACGAAGCGGAACTTCCGCCGATAACTTTCGAGGACCTCGGGCTCGCGGTCGAAGAGGCGGATGGTCTCCGCGATGAGGCTGCCGAGAATCGAGCAGCCGGCTTCTTCGATCAATCTTCGGCTGTTGCGAAAGACGCGCGCCAGTTCCAGAAGTTTCCGGACCACCATTTCTTCCAGCTTGCGTTCGGCGCTCGCGAGGGCTGGGCCTTTCGCTGCGAACTCTTGCTCAACCCGCCGCGCGTAGTGCTCGAAATCCTCGGGCTCGATCAGTTCGTCGCGGCAGCGCGAAAAGAAGGCGTTCAACTCGCGCAGAAAAGCGCCCGGTTCCGCAAGCTTCTGATAGAAGTCGAGGCCGAGCTCGTCGATGCGCCGACGCAGGAAGATCCACACATCCACCTCGTCGAGGAGCATGCGCTCGAAGTGCCGCTTGCGCAGCACCTCGTAACAGAAAGCATGAAAGGTGGAAATGTGTGGAGCGGTTTGGGCTTCCGGCAAGGCCTCGCGGACGCGGCGCTTCATCTCCGCCGCAGCCTTGTCGGTGAACGTCACCGCCAGGATATTCTCCGGCTGCAAGCCCGGGACGGTGCGAAGGAGGCGGACGATCCGCTCCGTAATGACACACGTCTTGCCGCTGCCCGGTCCAGCGATGATCAGCAGCGGACCTTCGCCGTGTTCGACCGCCTGGCGTTGTTCGGGGTTGAGTTCGACCATCGGCGTGCTGGAACCATTATTCCGCCAAGTCACCCGGCAGGACAAGACGCTTCGGCGTTTCCTTATATTTCTCGCAGCGGCCATCTCTGGCCGCGGGGTAGGGGAGCCCTCCGGGCTCCCGCCGGAGCGCGAAGCGCTCCTCTGCTTCCCCAGGAGGAAAGCAGAGGCGCCGAGCTTCAGCCCGGCATCTGCCGCCCTAAGGGGCGGCGCTACTTCCCCACACAGAAGGTCGAGAAGATGATACCGAGCAGGTCTTCGACATTCGTGGCGCCGGTGAGCGTGTCGAGCGCGCGGAGGGCGTCATAAAGATCGAGCAGGAGAAGTTCGTGGTGAACCTGCAGTTCGGCCGCCTGACGGGCCTTGAAGAGCGCCTGGAGGGACTCTTTGAGAAGCTGCTGTTGGCGGAGGCTAGTGATGAACTCTTCTTCCCCGCCCAGATCGCGCACGGGCACGGCGAGCGCCAGGATTTCCTCCCGGAGCTTCGGCACTCCCGCGCCGGTCAGGGCGGAGGTCTCGACGATTTCCACCCGCGAGGCCGCGTCGCCTGCCGATGAGGGAAGCCGTTCCGTCATCTCCGCGCTGGAAATCTGCGGCGGAAGATCAGATTTATTGAGCGCCACGAGCAAGGCGCCGAGTGGCTGAAGCCTCGAGAGCAGAGCCGAATCGGCATCGGTCCACGGCTCGGAGGCGTCGATCACCAGAAGTCGCAAATCGGAATCGGCGATCGCCTGCCAGGATTTCTCGACGCCAATTCTTTCCGCTTCGTCGTGAGCCTCACGAATCCCCGCGGTGTCGACAAAGCGCAGCGGGATGCCGCCGATCTGTGCGCTCTCCGCCACCAGGTCGCGCGTGGTCCCCGGCGTCGCGGTGACGATGGCGCGGTCTTCATTGAGGAGCCGGTTGAAGAGGCTCGATTTCCCCACGTTGGGACGGCCGACGATCGCGAGGCTCAGCCCTTCGCGCACAATGCGGCCGTACTCGTAGCCTTCCACCAGTTTCCCCAAGTCGGCGCGGATAGCATCGAGCCGGGCGAGGACTTCCGGCCACTCCATCACAGAGACATCGTCTTCTGCAAAATCGATGCCCGCCTCGAGCCGGGCGATGAGGTCCATCAACGTCTGCTTGTGCGGTTTCAGTCGCGCGGAGACGGCGCCCTCCATCTGCTGCGCGGCGACGCGGGCCTGGTAAAGCGTGCGCGACTCAATGAGGTCACGAATCGCCTCGGCCTGCGTCAGGTCGATTCGTCCGTTCAGGAAGGCGCGCATCGTGAATTCGCCGGGCTCAGCGACGCGCGCGCCGCGCTTGAGGCAAAGCTCGACGAGGAATTTCAGGATGACCGGCGAGCCATGACACGCAATTTCCACCACATCCTCGGCGGTGTAGGAGTGCGGCCGGCGAAAGCAGGTGACGACGACCTGATCGAGCACCCGGCCGTCCTGCGGATCGTAGAATTCTCCGACCGTTGCGCGTTGCGTTTCGAGCGGTAGCTTCGCGAAGCGAATCAACTCCGTGGCGATTGCCTCCGCCCTTTCGCCGGAAAGGCGAACGACGCCAAGGCCGCCGCGGCCGGGCGGCGTCGCGACGGCGACGATCGTGTCCTCGGTGTTCGTCATGGGTGGGAGCAGGAATGCGAGTTCGCCGGCGAGGCCATCGTACTACGCCAGACAGCGGAGGACCGTCCTTACCGTTTGCGCGCGGGAGGAGAAGCGGGATGAATCACCACTTTGCGTTCGGCCCCCATGCCCTCGCTTGCCGTGCGCACTGCGGGCAGGTCACGCAGGGCCAGGTGAACGATGCGCCGCTCGCGCGCGTTCATGGGCTGGAGGGTGAAGGGATCTCCGGTGTCGAGGACGCGCTCGGCGGCGAGCTGCGCCGTCAATTTAAGTTCCTCGGCTCGCAGGCGCCGCCATTCTTTGGCGTCAAAGGTGATTCGTCCGAAGAAATGTTCCTCCAGGCGGGCCGCCCTCAGCACGACGTACTCGAAGGCGTCGAGCAACGTGCCGTTCTTCTCGAGCAGCAAATCCGTGTCCGGCCCGGTGAAATCCACCACGAACTCCGGCGCCTCGATCTCATCTTCGGCCGGGGTCCCCTTGCGAAGGGTGAAGCTCAGCTCGAACCGGCCCGCGCGCAGGACGTCCTTCAAGATCCTTTCGATCACCTCGAGGTAGGTTTCCACCGGCCGTTCCGGGGTTGGAACTGATTGTTCAGCCATGGCCAACGAGAGCTTTCTATTCCTTGGCCCCGGCGGCCTTGCGAGGCGCCGGGACCGGAGAAGGCCTGGGTATCATCCGGTTGATGAACACCTGTTGTCCGATCTGTACGCAGTTGCTGGTCATCCAGTAAAGCACCAGCCCACTGGCCACGCGGTAGAACATGACGCCGAAGAAAATCGGCATGATCATGAACATGCGCTGTTGCATCGGGTCGGCGGTGGTCATGGGCGTCATCCTCTGGAGGACGAACATGGTGATAATCATGACCGCGAGCAGGACGTAATAGTGGTCGGGCGCGGAGAGATCCTTGATATACCCGATCCACGGCGCGTGACGAAGCTCGATGGAGAGATCCAGCACGCGATAGAAACCGTAGAGGAAAGGAAGCTGGATCACCATGGGCAGGCATCCTCCCAGCGGGTTGATGCCGTGCTCCTGATACAGCTTCATGATTTCCTGGTTCATCTTCTGCTTGCGCGGGTCGTTGAACTTGTACTGCTTGTACTTGTCCTGGATGCCTTTGACGATCGGCGCGACGCGCTGCATCTCCTGCGCGGAGCGAATCTGCTTGAGCCGGAGAGGGAACATCGCCAGGTTAATGATGATCGTCAGAAGCACAATGGCCCAGCCATAATTTTGGATCCAGTGGTCATGAATGTAGCGCAGGACGAGGAAGAGAGGCTTCGCCACGAAGCTGAACCAGCCGAAATCCACCACGTGATCGAGGGGCGGATTGACGCTGCGCAGGACGTCGAGATCCTTGGGGCCGACGAAAAGCCGGAAGGCGAGCGGCTTCGTCTGCTGGGTCCCGAGCGCGGCCGTGGTCTCCTTGGGAGGCTCCTTCTCTTTCCACTCCGGCGGATTCCAGGTTCGGCGCGAGACGCGGAAGAACACCTGGTCCGGCGCGTCGGGCAGGAAGACATTCAGGAAGTACCGGTCGTCCATGCCGGCGATCTCGAAGGGGCCGGGAATCGTCCGCTCCTCCTCAACCTTGCGCTGGACAACGTTCTCGAATTTCTCCGCCCCGCCGTAAAGGACACGGTCGAGCGCGGCTTTGGCTTGGGGAGCAAGCGACTGATCGCCAAACCCGCCCGGCCAGGCGACCTCCACGGGAAGAAAGCGCTGGCCATCGGTGACGCTCGCTTCCACATGGACTTCATAAGCGGGGCCGAAGGAGAGCACCTTGCGCGCCTGGACCTTGCCGTCGCTATAGACAAGCTCGAGCTTGGTGGGAGCCTTGAGCGTTGGCCCTTCCGGGGTGGCGACGAAAAGCGCGGAGTTGAGCTTCGTCGTCATCTCCTCGTCACTCAACTTGAGGCTCAGCGGGAAGCCCAGCGTCTCGCAGGCGGCGCGATTCACCACGTCAAGCGGCTCGCCCTTCTCGTCGCGGAATTTCCTCAGGATCCAACTCTTGACCACCGCGCCTTCGGTGGAGAGCGTCACGCGCGCGGCATCATTCTCGATGACGATTTCTTCGGCCTTCTTTCCTTGCTGAACGGGGAGCTCGACGGGCGCCGCGGGCGCAAGTTTCGCCGCCGCTCTCGGCACAGTCGTCTTCCCGGACGGCGGCGCCGGGGTGGTGTCTGGCTTTGGCGCCGCAGGCTGAGTCTGAGCCGCGGCGGGAGCCTTCGAGGGGGACGCAGGCGGCTCCGGCGGCGGGAAGGCGAACTTCCACACCATCAGGATCGCGAAGGATACCGCGAACGCGACTATCACCCGCTTGTTGGTGTCGTCCATTCTTGAAAACCAGGATTCAGGATCAAGGAGCTAGGATCTAGGAACCCTTGACTCCGCCAGCAGCCTTGGAGCGCAGCACTCCTCCCGGACGGAAGCGTGCTCGGTGCTCCGTCCTTCCCCCCAGCTTGACCCCGAATCCTGAATCCTGAATCCTTGACCCTGCTCTTCCGGCACCGGATCGCAGCCGTACCCTCCGCCCGGCCGGCAGCGCAGCACCCGCCCGAGAGCCATCCCGGTTCCGCGCCAGGCGCCATACTTTTCGACCGCTTCAGAGGCGTAAACCGAGCAGGTCGGATAGTAGCGGCAGAAGGAGGGCAGGAGGGGCGAAAGGCAGACCCGGTAAAAGCGAATTAGGGCGAGGGCGGCAAACTTCATTCGGGTCGAGACTCTCCGTGATGTCCGGGTGGCGGCTCAGCGGGAAACAGCCTGAGAAGTTCGCGGACCAGTGTCGGGAACGGAACCTCCGCGACCGCCTCGCGCGGATTCAGAACCATATCCCAGCCACCCGGAATCGCCAAGCGGTTCAGCCGGAAGACCTCGCGCACGCGGCGCCTCACGCGGTTCCGCAGGACGGCGTTTCCGAGGCGCGCCGGCGTGGTGATTCCCAGGCGCGTCTGCGGCAGGCCATTCGCCCGAAGAAAGATCGTGGAAAGGCGCCCGCTGCGGCGTTGGCCTTCTTCATAGACCCGCCGAAACTCCCGCCGGCTCAGCAGCCTCGCCTCCTTGGGGAAATTCTTCGGCGAAGAACCTTTCATGGAGTCAAGCGGTGGCGACCCTTCTGGCGGCGGCGCTTCAGGGTTTGCCGGCCTCCCGGCGTCTGCATACGCACGCGAAATCCGTGGGTTTTGGCCCGACGCCGTCGGTTGGGCTGATAGGTTCGTTTCAAGGACCGTCGCTCCCTATTGAGATTTTGCGCAGAGGGTCAAACATCCAAGTTAACCCGAGGCTCCCGCGAAGTCAAGAAGCAGCAGGCACGTGTTGCCAGCGTCGCTTTTGGACCTGTGCTAGAAGGCCGGTAGGGATTTGACAATGCGGACGGTTTCGAGGCTGACGCGGATGACGCGCCCGACCAGTTTCACGATGTATTCGGGGTCGTCGGCGCGGTTGGGATCGGAGCGGATGCCCGAGCGCTTGTCCTCGGTCACTTGATACTCATCAATCACCCATTCGAGGGCGCTGCGATTGCCCAGGCGGTATTCAAAGGCCTCCGGCGGAATGCCCGCCAGCGTCAGCGTGTCATTCACCTTGAGTGATTTGCGGTCTTTCGCCAGCCGCATCTTGTCTTCGACGCGATAGGAGAGCGGTAGGGGAGCCCTCTGGGC
>JAIQGB010000040.1 GCA_020072905.1 Terriglobia bacterium
AGGCCCGCGGGGCGGCCCAGGCATGCGCGAGATGCTGGGAGTGACGGGGGCGCTGGTCGGTGAGGGCCTGGGTGAATCCGTGGCGCTGCTCACCGACGGCCGCTTCAGCGGCGGGACTCGGGGCTTGATGGTCGGCCACGTGGCACCGGAGGCGGCGCGGGGCGGGCCGATTGCGGCGCTCGCCGACGGTGACATCATCGTCTTCGATGTGAACGCGCGGCGGCTCGACGTCGAGTTGAGTGACGCGGAAATCAAGAAACGGCTGATGGGCTGGAAAGAGCCTGAGCCGCGTTACACGAGCGGCGTCTTCGCCAAGTACGCGGCGCTCGTCTCTTCCGCCTCCGAGGGTGCGGTGACGCGCGCGAACCCTTAGCCCCGCGCGGCTGGCGATTTCTTGCCGGGCAGGCGCGTTTGTGACAGAATGAATCTCTACAGGGTGACAGACGGTCGGCGCCGCATGGGGGCTCGACGCGGCCGAATACGAAAATGCATCAGGAGAGGCATTGCATCCCGATCTCAAGGCAGTGATTGAGCTCCAGCAGATCGATCTGAGAATCACGGAGCTGACTGCCCAGATAGACTCTCTCCCCACCGAAATCCAGAACCTGGAAGCGCAGCTCAACGAGTTCATCCACACCTACGAGGAGCGCAAGCAGCGTCTCGTCCAGAATCAGAAGGAGCGGCGGGAACTGGAAGGCGAAATCCGATCGATCGCCACCCGCATCTCCAAGCACAAGGATCAGCTCTACGAAGTGAAGACCAACGAGCAGTACCGGGCGATGCTCAAGGAAATCGAGGGCGAGGAAGCGAAGATTCACAAGATCGAGGACCAGATCCTCGAGGAGATGATCGAGGCCGAGCAGCTCGAAAAGCACATCCACGACGCGGCGGCGCGGCTGGATGGCGAGAAGGCGCGCGTGGCCAGCGAGGTGACGCAGCTCCAAGCGCTCCGCCAGACGGATGTGGAGGAGCGCGAGCGGCTCGAAAAGCAGCGCCAGGACGACGCGGCAGGGCTGAGCGCGGGCATCCTGGACATGTACGAGCGCGTGCGTCGCGCCCGCCGCGGCCGGGCTGTGGCAGAGGTCCGCGAGGACTTCTGCACGGCTTGCAACGTGCGCCTGCGCCCGCAGCTCTTCAACGAGGTGCGCGCCAATCAGGCGCTGCTGACCTGCGAAAACTGCAGCCGGATTCTCTACTACGTTGAGCCGCCCCCCGCCGAAAGCGCGGAGGCCCAGGGCGCCGACGCGCGCACTTCAGCCTAATTCGCTGCTGCCGGACGCCCGCTGGCGAGAGTAAAACCTTCCTTCCATGCCGAACCCGAAACACGCTTTCGACGTAGTGATGCACATCGACGGCGGTGCGCGCGGCAATCCGGGCCCGGCCGCCTGCGCCGTGGTCGTCGCGACCGCCGACGGCGCGCCGCTCCATTCCTTCTCCCAATATCTCGGCGAAACGACGAACAACGTGGCTGAGTATCGAGCCCTTCTTGCGGCGCTTGAATACGCGCTCGAGCATCACCACCTCCGATTGAAGATCCTCTCCGATTCGGAGCTGCTCGTCCGCCAGACGGAGGGGCGCTACAAGGTCAAAAGCGCGGACCTCAAGCCGCTGCACGAGCAGGCGCGGCGCTTGGTCGGCCAGCTCGAAGCGTTCTCAATCGAGCACGTCCGGCGCGAGGCCAACCGCGACGCCGACCGGCTGGTCAATCAAGCGCTCGACGCGGCAGAAGGCAGACACGCCCCGGCCGGGCGGGACGAGCGTGACAAGGTGCTCCGCGCCACTGCAACCTACCAGCGCGGAGTGCTGCGTCTCACTCGCCAGCTACCCTTGGACGATGGCGAGGATGTGGAAATTGAAGTTCGCCGCAAGCGTTAATTCATCTGCCCCGCGTTGAAAAGCCCTTTCCCCCGCTGTAGGATGCCATTGAGCCCGAGGATCCACGGGAGGCTGCTATGCCCGAAGCCGTCGCCGGGCGGTCGAGCTCATCGCCGCCCTTGACTCAATTGAGCGAAGAAGAAACCCTGTTCCAACTCGCGGCGCGTGAGTTCGCCGAAAAGGAAATCGGCCCGCACGTCGAGGCCATGGACCGCGAGGGCGTCTTCAAGCGCGAATTGATCGAGGCGTTCTTCGCCCAGGGCTTCATGTCCATCGAGGTACCGGAAAGCTATGGCGGGAGCGGTGGAACGTTCTTCATGTCGG
Source organism: Terriglobia bacterium (assembly GCA_020072905.1). Classification (GTDB taxonomy): domain Bacteria; phylum Acidobacteriota; class Terriglobia; order UBA7540; family UBA7540; genus JAIQGB01. The sequence continues at coordinate 2,200 of JAIQGB010000040.1, forward strand.
TTCTCGCCATTGAAGAGTTCTCCCGAGTGGACGCTTCGGCGGCCGTCATCATTGACGTTCAGAACACGCTGGTGAACAACGCGCTGATGCGTTGGGGAACGGACCAGCAGAAAGACAAATTCCTACCGCGGGTCGCGCGTGACACGGTGGGCGCTTATGCCCTCTCCGAGCCCAACGCCGGCAGCGACGCTTTCGGCCTGGAAACCCGGGCTCGCGACGAGGGCGACCACTTCGTCCTGAACGGCCGCAAGCTCTGGATCACGAACGCGAAAGAAGCCGGACTCTTCATTCTTTTCGCCACCGTCAACCGCGAGCTCGGCTACAAGGGCATCACCGCGTTTCTTGTTGAGCGCGACATGCCGGGCTTCAGCGTGGGGAAGAAAGAAGACAAGCTGGGGATTCGCGCGTCCTCAACCTGCGAATTGATTCTGGAAGATTGTCGGGTGCCGAAGGCGAACGTACTCGGCGCACCGGGCAAAGGCTACAAGGTGGCGATCGAGACGCTCAACGAAGGACGCATCGGGATTGGCGCGCAGATGGTGGGAGTGGCGCGCGGCGCGCTCGAACACGCGCTCGGCTACGCGAAGGAGCGGAAGCAATTCGGTCGGCCCATCGCGGATTTTCAGGCCATCCAGTTCCAGCTCGCTCGCCTGGCGACCGATGTCGAGGCGGCGCGCCTGATGGCTTACAACGCCGCGCGCCTCAAGGAGGCGGGCAAGCCCTTCCTGAAGGAAGCGGCGATGACCAAATACTTCTGCTCGCAGGTGGCCGAGCGCGTCGCCTCCGAGTGCATCGAGATCTACGGCGGGTATGGCTATACGAAGGATTATCCAGTCGAGAAATACCTGCGCGACGCCAAGATCGGCAAAATCTACGAAGGCACATCATTTATGCAGCTCCAGACCATCGCCAAAGTCATCCTGGGGCAGTAGCCTGACCGCGCCGCGACTTCCAGGATTCCGCCCTCGCGTTAGGAGTTGAAATGGGGAACAAGGGTTTGGCGCGCGGACTCGTGATTTGCGCTGTCGCTGCCGGAATGATATCAGCGTTCAGCCCTTCGGCCGGAGCCGCGGAATCCGCGCCCCTTCGCCTGCTCGTCGTGACCGGTGGGCACGATTATCCGACTTCCTTCTATACGCTCTTTGACGAGCCGGCCAATTTCCATTGGGACCATGCCTCCTCGAATCACGAGGCATTCCGCTCCGACCTTCGAGAAAAATACGACGTTCTGGTGCTCTACGACATGTCCACGGAGATCAGCGATGCGGAAAAGAAACACCTCGTAGATTTCCTCGAAAGCGGCAAGGGGATGGTCGTGCTCCATCACGCCATCCTCGACTATCCCGCCTGGGAATGGTGGTGGCGTGACGTGGTGGGCGGCAAGTATTTGACGAACCCGGAAGGTGGCATGCCCGCGTCGACTTATCTAAACGATCAAGAGATCGATGTGGAGCCGACGGCGAAGCATCCAGTTCTGGCTGGCATCGGGCGCATGCGCTTGCTTGACGAGACCTACAAAGGCATGTGGATTTCGCCCCAGGTTACGGTTCTGCTTAAGACCCACAATCCCACCAGCGACCCGGTCGTCGCCTGGATCAGCCCTTACCAGAAATCTCGCGTCGTCTACATCCAGCTCGGCCACGGTGAGCCGACGCACCGCAACCCTGGCTACCGGCGGCTCATTCACAATGCGATTTTGTGGGCTGGGGGAACGCCAGACCGGGCGAGATGAGTGTCTTTTCCTGTTGGGTCCAGCCCCGGAGTGGTGAACTGCCCGATGTGTGCGAAGGGCTGCAACGGGTGGCGCTTTTCCCTTTCAATGGTACAATCCTGCCGATGAAGGACGCTTCAGTACATGACGTGACCGGGGTTGTCAGCGAAGCAGCCGCCGCGCTCAAGGCCGCAGGCGCGCGCGAAGTCTATCTCTTCGGCTCCGCGGCGAAGGGGCAGTTGAGCCTCACTTCCGATGTGGACCTCGCCGTTTCCGGCCTGCCCCCGGAGAGCTTCTATCGCGCCATGGCCAGAGCCGCGAGCATCCTGGGCCGTCCCCTGGACCTCGTAGATCTGGACGAGGACACTCCCTTTACCCGTTATCTCCGACACGAGGGCGAATTGCGGCGTGTGGGATAAGCTGCGCAAGCAGATTGGTGTTGAGTTGGAGCAGCTTGACCGCCTTTTCGAGGTCCATCGCCCGCTCCTCAATAAAACCCGTGAAATACCGCCGAACGACATCGAGCTTTCGGCCCTGGCTGCTTTCCTGCACTCCTTCTACACGGGTATCGAAAACATATTCAAACGTGTTGCCGTGGAAGTTGATGGGCTTCCGCCGCAAGGCGAATCCTGGCATCGGGAACTCCTGGCCTCCATGGCAGAGCGGGCCGCCGCGCGTCCGCCTGTTATTTCTCCGGATCTCGGTGCCCGGCTCATGGAGTATCTGCAGTTCCGCCATTTCTTCCGGCATGCTTATTCATTCCTGTTGCAGTGGTCGAAGATGCGTCCTCTGATCGCGGGTTGCGAAGACACCCTGGCGAAATTTCGTGCGGAGATCGAGAGTTTCTTGCGCCACGCCTCGCCACCTGGATAGGGGATCTTCCTGATTGTGTTCTGACTCTTGAGAGTGACCCGAAGGAGGCCTGTGCCCGAATTCAAGCCCTACGTGCCGCACGATTCGAAAGAGCCGGAGTTCACGCTCAAGGCGGTGCTGGCGGGAATCCTGCTCGCGGCGGTCTTTGGCGCCGCGAACGCCTACCTGGGCATGAAGGCCGGCCAGACGGTTGCCGCCACAATTCCTGCGGCCGTAATTGCCATCGCGCTCTTTCGCATGCCGTTTTTCCGCGGCGGCGTGCTCGAGCAGAACCTGACGCGCACCGCGGCCTCGGTGGGCGAGGCGCTCGTTGCCGGCGCGATCTTCACCATTCCCGCCTTCATGATGGTGAACGTCAGCGGCGAGCGTTTGTGGACGGGCCTGCGCGGCCACTATTGGGTGGCCACGATGATTCTGCTCGCCGGTGGACTGCTGGGAATCTTCTTCATCATCATTCTGCGCCGGCCACTCTGTGTGGAATCTGATTTGCCGTTTCCGGAGAGCACCGCCAGCGCGGAAGTGGTCAAGGCGGGCCAAGCGGGCGCGACCGACGCGCCCAAATACGTCTTCGGCGCGCTGGGCCTGGGCGCGCTACTTCAGGTGCTTAAGGACGACAAAGGTTTTCAGGTCTTTCAAGACTCGGTGAGCAGCTTCATCCACTTCCCCAAGTCCGTCATCGGCTATTTCGGCTATCAGAAGGAACCCATCGGCGATGTGGCTTACACGGGCGGCATCGCCTACTCGACGCCCTCAGCTTCCCCGGCGCTCATCGGCATCGGATACATCATCGGTCCGGGGCTGGCCGCCATCAATTTTTCCGGCGGGGTGCTGGCCTGGCTGATTCTGATTCCCCTGGTGCTCTTCATCGATCCCGACCTGCCGCACCGTCTGGGCGCGACATCCGGTGGCACGGCGCCTTGGGACTTGCTCAGCTACACGGTTTGGTACAACGTCGTTCGCCCCATCGCCGTCGGGGCGATGCTCGTGGCCGCGGTGTACACGCTCTACGGTATGCGCGGTCCCATCGCGCGGTCATTGAAAGGCGCCTTCGAATCGACGGCGGCTGCGGCACACCTGAAGGCCGCGCGCACGCGGCTGGACATCGACATTCCCATCAAGTGGATCATCCTCTCGATTGCGGGTTTGCTGGTCCCCATCACTATCATTTACTACCACTTCGCTTCGAGCTGGGGGGCGGCCATCGTGGCGGCGGTGGTGATGACGCTGAGCGGTTTCCTGCTGGGGGCGGTCGGCGGTTACCTGGTCGGCTTGATGGGGACTTCGAATCAGCCCGTATCCGGCTTGACGCTGGCGGCGCTGGTTCTGGCCGCTTTGGTGATGGTGGGCATCGGTGTGAGGGGTTTGGGTGGAGTTGCTGCCGTGCTGGGCGTCGCCTCGATCGTGTGCGTGGCGTGCAGTGTTTCGGGGAGCTTGATTCAGGATCTAAAGGCGGGCCATCTCCTCGGCGGAACCCCGTGGAAGATGGAAGTTGTCGAGATCCTGAGCGTCACCGTCCTGTCGTTCTTCCTCTTCTTCCCGATCATCGTACTGCACGAGGCGAACCTGTCGACGGGTGGCATCGGCGGGCGCCTGCTGCCTGCGCCCCAGGCGGGCCTGATGGCTTCGCTCGCCCAGGGCATCGTCGGCGGTCAGATGGCGTGGGGGCTGGTGCTGATGGGCTGCGTGCTGGGCATCGTCCTCATTATGATCAAGGCGCCCGCGCCCATGCTCGTCGCCGTCGGGATGTACCTGCCGCTCGAGACGACGGGCGCGATCTTCGTGGGTGGCGTGTTGAAGTGGGCGGCCGACAAGTGGGCCGCCCGAGCGAAACTGAACGCGGAGGAAAAAGCCAAGTTTGAAGAGCGCGGCACACTCCTTGCTTCCGGCTTTATCGCCGGCGAAGCGATCACCGGAATCCTGCTCGCTGCGCTCTTCCTCGCCGGCATTCAGTCAATCACCAAACTCGTCACCGGGCTCGACGCGCTGCCGTTCCTTGCCAATTGGGGAGGCTGGCTGTCGCTCGTTGCCTTCGCGATCATGGCCTACTGCCTGATCCAGCTTCCGCTAAAGAAGCGGGGGAACTAGCGGTCAGTTGCCTTCGAACTCTGCGGCTCCCGGCTGCGAAAGTTCCCCGCTGCCGCAAGGTAGAAGGATGGCTCGCCGTTACCAGCCAAGGTGCTACTTCGGCATTCCGGGGAAGGACATCTTCTGCGGCTCGCCCTGGATTTGTGACTTCTCGTTTTCGAGCACCTTCTGAAGGACCATGGAAGAATCCGGGCCGCTCAGCTTCACCAAGCCGTAGGGGGTAATCTTGGTGGAGACCCACGCGTCGGTGGTTTTGCCGTTCTTTGTCAAGCGGTAATGTTCGCATTGGAACGTCCCTGCCGGCACCGTTACCATCTCGCTTCCCAACAGGGTGCCGATATCCTGGTCAGGTCGGGGGGCCGATGGCTGGTTGGCGCCGCCCATCTTCCCCATCATCATGCCCATGGGCATCTCCATCGGCGGACGCCCCGCCATTTGGAGGATGTGACGCTTGACCGTGACGGAACCCGGCTGAACAACCATGAGCTGTTTCATGATCGCCTTGCCCTGCTCCGCACTGGTCCGCATCTCCAGCCAGATGCCTTCCTGGCCGTCGACCATTTCTTTACCCACCACCACAAGCGCCCAGTCGTGGGCTCCGCCTTCCTTGTCGGTAATCTTGTACTCGGCGCCCGAGCCGACGACAGGGTTGAATTTCCCCGGGATCTGGGGCGCTCGCATCATCATGCCCTGGGACCAACTCAGGACGGCCAGTCCAAGAGTGGCAACCCCTGCCAGCGCGAGACTGCGAATCGAAGCCATGAGAACCCTCCTCCACGCAATGTCAGTCCGAAATAAGACCTCAACGCAACAGCCGGCGGGTGGGTGGCGCCTGCGGGCGCCCTGTCCACTGTCTGAGCGCCACCGCCTGGTCTTCGACGCGCATTCTATCACTCGACCAACCCAATGTCATACGCCGCTAGTCTCCAATGCGGACGAGGCTTGCACGCTCCGCCGACCCCCGAAGCGGACTCGCCGGGGGGTCCCCCGCAGAAGCCAACGGCGCAGGGGTAAGCGGGTTGATCCCGCAGGCGGCGTGCTACAATCCTCGCACGATGGCGACGGAACGGATTGGCGTGATCCTCGGAGACATTACGAAGCAGAAAGTGGATGCCATCGTGAATGCGGCCAACTCGTCGCTGCTGGGCGGGGGCGGAGTGGACGGAGCGATTCATCGCGCCGCGGGGCCGAAGCTGCTCGAAGAATGCCGCACGCTGGGCGGCTGCCCGACCGGTGAGGCGAAGATCACCAAAGGCTATAAGCTGCCCGCCAAATATGTGATTCACACCGTCGGTCCCGTCTGGCACGGCGGCACGCACGGTGAAGACGATTTGCTGGCTTCCTGCTATCGGAATTCGCTCGCCCTGGCTGCGGCGCACAGCGTCAAGAGCCTCGCGTTCCCCTGCATCAGCACGGGCGTTTACGGATTCCCTTACGACCGCGCGGCGAAGATCGCTGTCCGCGAAGTGAAACAATTCCTCACGTCACACCCTTCCGTCGAGCAGGTCGTTTTCGTCTGTTTCCTCCCGCGCGATTATGAGTGCTATCTAGAACTTCTTCGAGTTCCGGCCTGAAACTTCATCCCGTCGAAGCGCGCACCCAGTTCCGCTGGAAAGCCTGTTGTTGACGCCAGGCGTGCCTTTGAATATCCTCTACGCCGCTTGCCCGCGGGAGTCGGGATTCGGGCGAGCAGGCTCAAGCCCGAGGATCTCAGCTTTCAAACTCCGGATTCCAGACGCGGCGCAAGGAAGGCGGGTAGTGGGTGGGGGTCAAGCGGCGCGAGTTCCTGAAGAATCTGGGCGGGGCAGCGGGGGTGACCCTGGCGGCTTCGGTGCGCTCGCTCGGCCGCGCGCGCGTGCTGCGGGTGCAGGCAAACGTCCCTGGCGCAGTGGGTCCCGACCGGCTGCCCATCGAGTGGTATAAGAAGAAAATCCAGCAGGTGCAGGCGGAACTTGAGAAACGCAAGCTTGATGCGCTTCTCCTGCTGAGTGCTACGAACATCATCTACAATACGGGCTACTTCCATCTCTCGACGGAGCGGCCGCTCGCCGCGCTAATCCCGAAAGCGGGCGCGCCGGCGCTCTTCATTCCCGAGCTGGAGGTGGATCAGGTCAAGCTCTGGTGGGTGAAGGACTACGAAGCGTATTTCGACTTTCCCGGCCCGGTGAACCGCGTGCGCTGGATCTTCGAGCGCGCGGCACGGCGGCTGCCGAAGCACGCCAGGATTGGCATCGAGGAGTCGACGCCCCCCCGGCTGAAGGAGATCAAGCTCGGCGCCCCGCACGCTCACCCCGTCGTTGCCGACGACCTGATCGAGCAGATGCGCTGGGTGAAGGACGAGGACGAGCTCGCCGTCATGCGCCGCGCGATGTACTTTGCGGAGTACGGCGTTCAGGCGGGCCGGGATTTCGTGGCGCAGAGCGGCCGCGTGACGGAAGACCAGATATTGAAAGCCACGGCGGACGCGCTGGCCGATAAGATGTCGAAGGAACTGCGCGACGTTGTGGGCGTCGGCATCGAGCCACCCTTCGGAGGCTTGGTGCCCTTCGGAAAACGCTCGGCCTTCCCGCACGCCGTGCCCAGCAAGGACCGGCTCAGCAAGGGCGACGCACTCATTCTGAGCTTCGGCGCGCAGGTGGGCGGGTACAACGTCGAATGCGAACGCTCCTTTTCCGTTGGCGCGCCGAGTGACTACGCGAGGAAGCTCTATGCAGCGATGCTCGCCGCCTTTGACGAAGGGACACGGGCCATGAAGGAAGGCGCCGTTGCCGAAGATGTTGACCGGCAGGCGCTCGAGCAGATTCGCAAAGCGGGCTTCGAGAGATTCCTGCGCCACCGCACCGGGCATGGGATCGGCCTCGAGGGCCACGAATCGCCTTGGATTGCCGAAGGCGACAAAACCGTGCTGCGCGAAGGGATGACCTTTAGTTGCGAGCCGGGGGTCTACGACCCGGGCTTTGGCGGCTTCCGCCACTCGGACACGGTGGTGGTGAGGAAAGAGCGCGGGGAAAGCCTGAACCATTATCCGACGCGGCTCGCCGACATGGTCATCGAGATTTGAGCGCGCCAACCGGCGCCGGCATGCCGCGGGCAGCAGGGGTGCGCAGGGCCAGAGGGCACGGATTCAGGAGGCGCGAGCGGGCCGGCCGGCGACCGCGTTCATTGACTTTCCGGCCCTGCTATTGTAGTTTCACTAGTGGGAATAGTCTTTCTCCCCCCGAATTATGGCCGCCGATGCAAGTGTGGTCGAAGTAGTTCTGGAAAGCGACCTCAAGAACGTGGAGGTTGCCGAGGAGGTCACCCGGCGCGTCTCCAACACGGCAGGTTTCGACGAAGACGAACAGCACAGAATCGATATGGCCGTGCACGAATCGGTGATCAACGCCATCTGGCATGGCAACAAGAACGATCCCAGCAAGCACATCTGGCTGCGGTTTGAGATCTTCAGCGACCGTCTCGAAATTCGCGTCCGCGATCAGGGGAACGGCTACGACCCGGGCCATTTGCCCGACCCGCTGTCGCAAGAGAACCTGCTGAATGTTTCGGGCCGGGGTATTTTTCTGATTCGTACCTTCATGGACGATTTCCGGGTCGAGAGTCGAGCGGGCCAGGGCACAGAAGTGGTTCTGGTGAAGCGGTTGAACTCGAACAATTCAGCCCCGTCAAGGAGGGAAGGACCGTGAGCATGAAAGCCACATTGCGCCAGATTGATTCGGTCACCGTCGTGGATATGAGTGGCCGGATCACCCTGGGTGAAGGATGCACGACGTTGCGGGAACTGATCCGCGAACAATTGGGCAAGGGCAAGAAGCACCTGCTGCTCAACCTCGCGGATGTCACCTATATCGACAGCTCCGGGATCGGCGAGTTGGTCAGCGGTTTCACGACGGTATCCAATCAGGGTGGCCAGTTGAAGCTGCTGAACCTCACCAAGAAGGTCCACGACCTTTTGCAGATCACCAAGCTTTACACCGTCTTTGACGTTCATGACGACGAGGCGAAAGCGATCGGCGCCTTCGAGAAGTCGGCGGGAGCATAGGCGAGCCGCCTCCGCAAGCTCCTCCGCCAGCTTCAGTTTGAGTCTTGTTCCTTCGGAACAGCCCAATGACCGGTCGTCCTATGCGCCCTCTCGGCCGGGGGTGGGGGCGTGGTCCGCGGAGAGGTCCGCGCGTGCGGCGTCCTGCTCCAGCCGCCGGCGGTTGAGGCGCTTGGCGCCTCCGGAGAAAAGCTTATAATGGCGGCACGCTGCTACCCGACGGCACATTCCTGAGGGCGCAAGGCCATGGCGAAGAACCTCTACTACTTACGTCCCACGGGATTATCGAAAGTGCTCCGCCAGCTGCCGGGCTCCTACCGGCTGGTGGCCCTGGATCGTGACCAAAAGTCCCATCCCGACTGGGCCCTTCCCGCCGTCCTTGTCGCGGACGGTCGCGAAGATGATCTGAAACAGATCGAACGCCTGGCGCCGGAGGGCGGCGCTTGGCGGCTGATCTACTTCCTCCAGGGCAAGAGCCTCCCTAAGACACGTTTCAACGGCCGGCTCTTCGCCGTGCTCCCGCGACAGGCACCCCGCGCCGTGCTGGCGCGAGCGGTCGAAAGCGCGTTCGATACCCTTCAAATGGAGGAGGAACGCCGCCGGACCGGCCTGCAACTTCACCTGGTTGCCACCGAGCTCGAAACCCTCAACAAGATTGGCGTGGCGCTCTCGACGGAGCGCAACCCCGATGCCCTCCTCGAGCTCATCCTGACGAAGAGCCGCGAGATCACCGGCTGCGACGCGGGCTCGCTCTACTTGGTGGAGGAGGATCCCGAAGGCGCGAAGCATCTCGTCTTTAAGCTGACGCAGAGCGACAGCCACTCGGTCCCGTTTCGGCAATTTACCCTGCCCATCGATACGCGCAGTATCGCCGGCTACGCCGCCGCGACGGGCAACATCCTGAACATCAAGGACGCTTACCGCATCCGCAACCGGCCTTTCCGACACACCCGGGACTTCGACCAGAAGTTCGGTTACCGGACCAAATCGATGCTGGTCGTGCCCATGAAGAACCAGAAGGACGAAGTGATCGGCGTCCTGCAGCTCATCAACGCCAAGCGGAATCCTTCGGTCAAGCTGACCTCGCGGCCGATCGTCCACCGCGAGGTTCTTCCTTTCTCCGAGCGCAGCCAGGAATTGGCCTCTTCGCTGGCCAGTCAGGCTGCCGTGGCGCTGGAAAACAGCCTCCTCTACCGCGAGATCGAAAACCTTTTTGAAGGATTCGTCAAAGCTTCGGTGCTGGCGATTGAATCCCGCGATCCCACCACCTTCGGCCACTCCGACCGCGTGGCGAAGCTCACGGTGGGGCTGGCAGAAGCCGTGGACCGCAGCGATAGCGGACCCTATCGCGATCTCCACTTCACAAGCCAAGACATCCGCGAAATCCGCTACGCCTCCATTCTGCACGACTTCGGCAAAGTCGGCGTTAAAGAGGAAGTGCTGGTCAAGGCGAAGAAGCTCTATCCCTCCCAGCTCGAGTTCATCAACAAGCGCTTCCAGTACATCCGCAAGGTCTTGGAACTCGACGCGTACCGCAAGAAACTGAATCACGTCCTCACCAACGGGAATCAGAACTACGAGCCGTTCTTCGCCGAGATTGAGGCCGCGGGAAACCAGCAACTGCAGCAGCTCGACGAATTCCTCTCCCACGTCCTGCAGGCGAACGAGCCGACCGTCCTTCCCGTCAAGACTTCGGAGAAGCTGAACGAGATTCGGGGATGGACTTTTCGGGATCCCTCCGGCCCCACTGAGCCACTGCTTACTGAGAAGGAGTTGGACCTACTGAAGATTGCTAAAGGCAGCCTCGACCTCGACGAACGGACCCAGATTGAATCCCATGTCGTCCACAGCTTCCGGTTCCTCAGCCAGATTCCTTGGACCAGGGAGCTCAAGAGGATTCCGCTCATCGCCAAGGCCCACCACGAAAAACTGGACGGCAGCGGCTACCCATACCACATGAAGGCCGAGGAGATTCCCTTCCAGGCTAAGATGATGACCATCTCCGACATCTACGATGCCCTGACCGCCCGAGACCGTCCTTACAAACGGGCGGTTCCCGTCGAGCGCGCGCTGGACATTATCGGGCAAGAGGTCAAATCCCAACTCCTCGACCCCGTCCTGTTCCAGCTCTTTGTGGACGCCAAAATCTTCCAAGTCACCGCCAAAGAATAAGGCGGCTCCAGGTGGACTGGCACGAGAGCCGTTATACGAAATCGTGTGGCCAACTTACGTATTGGTATGCCGCGGCGTGTTCGGTTCGCCCCGGACGGATGCCTTCGGACTTCCTTCCGCTAGGTGAAAGCTGTGTTTTCTTATAGTTGCAGCCTCTACAAGACAGAGCTTGCTTTGGCGACCCGCTTGCCCTGGAACAGGTCGCACGTGAATCCCTAAGGAGGAAAGTCAGGCGATGAAGAAACTGCTTACACTTCTGTTTACCGCAGCTCTGGTGTTCTCATTGACCATGCCAGTGTTTGCACAGGAAGCAGCCCCTGCGGGCCAAGAGGCCCCCAAGGCGGAGACGAAGGCGGAGAAGAAGGCCGCCAAGAAGGCCGCCAAGAAGGCCAAGAAGTCTTCCAAGAAGGGAACGAAAGAGGAGACGAAAGGCGAAACCCAGTAACGGGCTTCGCTCGACCGGCGATGCGCCGGACCTCGTGTAACCGTCTTAGTTAACTGCGACGCCCCCGGCCCGGCTGGCCGGGGGTTCTTTTCTCAGCGTGGCTAGCGGTAACCAGTCAGGGCTGACGATGGGCACTTGCTGAACCTTGGTGGCTGCCCCTCGGTGTCCAGGCGGGCTCGAGACTGGGAGCCGCGACCGGGGCCAGGACACTTCCTACCCCTTCATTGACCCCATGGGGCTCATCCGATACAATTCACAGAAGGACTCGAAAACCGTTCGAGGGTTGGAGAAAGCACCCTTGTTGAAACGGCTTGGCCTGCACCTCCGCTTTCGGACCCGTCTGGCGCTCGTGATGTTGCTCACCATGGGGTGCACCAGCGCCATCCTGATGCTGGCCTACGTCCACCACAACCGCCAGGTAAAGGCGTATGTGGCGGGCCAGACCTCAGACCTGCTGCAGATTATTCAGCTCACCCAGGCACGGATCCCGCCTAATACGGATCGGAAACAGGCGCTCGACGCTTACATGAAGGCGCTCAAGGATGCCGGGCTTTCTTCCGTCACCCTGACCTCTCCGTCCGGAGAGGTCGTGGCCAGCACCACTCCGGGCCAGGTGGGGAAGAAACTGCGAATCAAGAAGCCGCCCGCCAACGTGCGGCCGGATCCCATCACCATTTCCGCGGAACTCCAGGACATCGAGACGGACCCTTCCGTGGAGCAGAAGCCTTACTTGATCGCCTTTCCGATCGTGCAAGGGGACCATGTGCTGGGCTACGCGATGGTTCGTGGGGAAATGGATGAGATGGGCGCCCTGCTGCGCCGCATGTACGCCGTCCGATTGGCTTGGATTTTGGTCACGATGTTGGTAGGAATGCTGGTGATCGTCTATCTGGCTTTCCTGTTCACGAAACCGATTCACACCCTGGTGGCCGGCGCGGAGCAGATCGCTCGAGGCGATCTGGAGGTCTCGCTCCCCCCTATGGGGACGGATGAGATGGGCCGCTTGGCGGAGACCTTCAACCGCATGGTCGAACGCCTGCGCGAGAACCGGGAGCTCCAAGAGCGTTTGAATCAAGCCGAGAAGTCGTCACTCCTGGGACGATTCGCGGCGACCGTGGCCCACGAGGTCCGCAATTCGCTGAATTTCATCAATCTCAGCATCGATCAGATTCGCGCCAAACACTCCAGAGGGGAAGAGCGCGCGGCGGTCGAATTGCAGCGCAACCTGCGGAATATCAAGGACGAGATCAATCGTTTGAATCGGCTGGTGAACGATTTCCTGGCCGTCGGGCGGCAGTCACCGCCGGCCTTGGCCCCCTGCGATTTGCGGGTCACTCTGGAGCAAGCTGTCGCCCTGGTGGAACGCCAGGCAGTCCGCCAGGGAATCTCCATCACCTCGGAACTTCCTGCGGACCTGCCCATTTTGCAGGCGGATAGCGGGCAGCTCAAGACTTGCTTCTTGAATATTTTGACCAACGCCGTCCAGGCTATGCCGGAACGCGGGGAAATTCGCATCACGGCGCACACAGCCCACGCGGGTAACGGTTCGGGAGAAGTTCTCGAACTGTGCTTTGCCGATACCGGCCCCGGCATCCCTGCTGAAGACCGTGAGAAGGTTTTTGCGCCGTACTATTCCACCCGCGAAACGGGCTTCGGGCTGGGCCTCGCTATTACACGGAAAATCGTGGAAGATCACGGCGGGCGCATCTATGTTCGTGAGGGGGGAGCGCCCGGCACGGAAATGGTGATCGATCTTCCCCTTCCCGCGAGGACGCTTGCCCAGCCCGCTGCCGCGGCCCGATCCTCAGCCGCTTAAGGACTCCCCCTCATGCCCGGCGGATCCATCCTGGTAGTTGACGACGAAGAACGGCAACGGGAAATCTACCGCGAGATCCTCCAGGACGAAGGCTATGGGGCCGAAACCGCTGCGAGCGGAGAGGCCGCGTTGCGCCTGCTCAGCCAGAAGCGCTTCGACCTGGTCCTGACCGATCTCAATCTGACCGGCATGAACGGCGTCCAGTTACTGGGGGAGATTGTTAGCGCCGACCCCACCGTCGCGGTGATCCTGATTACGGGCTATCCTTCCATCCAGTCGGCGATCGAAGCCACCAAGCGCGGCGTCTATCAGTACCTGGAGAAGCCCGTGGACCGCGACCGCTTGCTGGAGGTGGTGGGGGACGTCTTTGCGCATCTGGCCACCCTCAAGCAGACCATCCTCGGCGGCTCGGCAGCCACGCGGGCGATGGTGCGGATGATCCTGAAGGTCGCGCCCACTTCGCACACGGTTCTCATTCTCGGTGAGAGCGGCACCGGCAAAGAGCTCGTGGCGCGCGAGATCCACAACCACAGCCCCCGCCGCGAGCATCCGTTCCTGGCCGTGAACTGCGCGGCACTCACCGAGACACTGCTCGAGAGCGAGCTCTTTGGCCATGATAAGGGCGCCTTCACGGACGCCCACCAGCAGAAGAAGGGCCTCTTCGAGCGCGCGCACCAGTCCACGTTGTTTCTCGATGAAATCGGCGACAC
>JAIQGB010000041.1 GCA_020072905.1 Terriglobia bacterium
AAGCCCCCACCGCCGGATCACCAGGGTATCGACGATGCGTTCGTTGGCAAAGCGTCAGTAATTCATTACTGCCATCAGGGCGTGTGGCGAGAACTCGAGGGTGCGGACTGATCTGCCAACCGGCGTAATCACCACGGGGTTTAAGGGGCTTCCCAGTCGAGGGCGTAGATTTCCTGCACGCTGATATCGCGAATGGCCAGGATGGAATCGTCTGGCGCGAGGCCTGTCCACCACCCGAAGCGCCCGATGGCGAGGCGGCCGTAGTCCGCAAGGTTCACCAAATGCTCCAGTTTGTGGTCGCTCACGTGAACGCGATAAGAGGGCAGGTTCCGGACAAAAGGATCGCTAAAGTACACGTACTGACTGTCTTTCGACCAATTCGGGTAATTGGGTGAACCCTTCGCAACAAGGTCTTCCCATTTTCGGCGGTTGAAATCGAAAAGGACCAGCTTGTCGAAGCTCGCGGTGGTGGCTAGCAGGTAGCGTCCGTCGGGTGACCAGCGGGGAGAAAACAATGCCGCCGAATCCGGCACGGCCACGACCTGCCGCGTCTTCAAGTCGAGCGTGAAGATCGCATTCTCTTTGGAACCTCGGAGCGAGTTCGAATTCCTTCCGAAGGCCAGTGTCTTCCCGTCAGCCGACCAGGTGGGGTCGAGCGCATCGAATTCCGCTTGCGTGACTCTCTCGGGTGTGCCTCCGCTCGCGGGTACCGTGTAGATTCCCCAGGGCTCTCCCTGTGCGCGGCCGGCGAAGGCGATCTGACTCCCGTCGGGGGACCACGCGGGCAAGCTCACCTCCAGAGGCTTGAAGGTCAATTGCAGACGCTCGGTGCCGTCCGTTTTGCTGCGCCACAATGCGCCCTCCGGGAACGAATCGTAGGCGATCCACTGGCCGTCACGCGAAAAGCTCACCCCTTCCGCCGAGAGTCCGGAGAGATAGGGAGTGAGTTGGCGAGACTTCGGGTCGTAGCGCACCAGTTCGCCGCGCGGGTTGGCCCCAATGAAAAAGATTCTCTTCCCATCCTTGCTGGGGGTCGGCGAGAGGGCGTTCATTTGACCGACCGACAGGGGAGCAGGCTCGTTTCGGACTTTTTCCCAGAAATGCTTTCTCTCGCGCAGGGCCCACAGGCTGGTTTTGCCGTCGCGGTTAGACTGGAAGACAAAGTATTTCCCATCCGGTGTCCAGTTTCCGCAGCAATCCAGCGAGGATGGGTTCCAGCCCGGGAGTAATTGCCGCAGGCCGCTTCCGTCAGCGCGGACCTCCCAAAGCGTTCGTGTCGCGAGCCGGGGATCGAGCGCGGAGAATCGCACCGTGCGGCCATCGGGCGAGATGCGCGGCCAGAAGAGGACACCGTGGGCGCTCGCCAGCTTCCGCGAGCTGGTCCCGTCGCTCTGGGCTACATCGAGATCTTCTCCGCGGGTATAAAAGATCTGCTTTCCATCGGGCGACCACGTGGCATCGACCCCGGTTATTTCCCCAAGCCGGCGTGCTTGCCCTCCCGGCAGGGGCAGCAGCCAGAACGCCCCCGCTTGATCGGCCGCCGGCGGTCCCTCCAACATTAGCTCGGGGCGAATAGGGGAGATGTTAGTGAGACTGTAAAACTGGGTTGTAAGAGGGATGGGAACCGTCTCTCCGCCTTCCACCGACACTTGCGCCAATCCGAGGTTACGCACCCCTTCTTCGAAATAGATCCTCCCGCCATCGGTTAGCAGGGGCGGGGGGATGTCGCCCAGGCCACCGACCTTGGGCTGGCCGTCGCTGCTAACTTGGGACGTGCCCAGCACGCGCGGCGGAGGCACCGGAGCCTGCATCATCAAGACGAGCGTGAGCCCCAATACGACGACAGCCGCTGCCCCTGCCGCGACCCAACGCATCGAACGCCCGCGTTCCCGGAGAACGGGGCTGGGCGCCTCGAGGGCCTCCCCGGCGGCGGTGACGGCGGTGGACGTTGCACCGGTACGCCCGGAATCAGTGTCGCGCTTCAGACGCTTCAGGTCGGCGCGCAATTCGGCGGCGCTCTGGTAGCGCAATTCCCGATCTTTCTCCAGAGCCTTGTTGATAATCTCTTCAAACTTGGCGGGAAGCTCCCGGTTCAACTGTATGGGCGAGGTGGGGGCTTTGTGAAGAATCCCGTCGAAGATCGCCGCCGTAGTGCTGCCCGAGAATGCCTGGCACCCCGTGGCCATCTCATAGAGCACTACGCCCAGGCTGAAGATGTCCGTACGTGCGTCGAGTTCTCCTCCCAGCGCCTGCTCAGGCGACATGTAGGCGATGGTGCCCATCGCCGTCCCCGGACTGGTGAGGTGCTCTTCGGCTACCCCCACCGTCGGCATGGCTGTCGCACCGACTGCCTCGGCCACGGGCGAACGGCGCGGGGAGAGCTTCGCCAGCCCAAAATCCAGGATCTTTGCCTGCCCGCGTTGGGTAATGAAGATGTTTGCGGGCTTGATATCCCGGTGCACGATGCCCTTCGAGTGCGCGGCGTCCAGGGCGTCCGCCAGTTGGATGCTCAGTTCCAGCAGCGTGTCGAGGGGTAGGGGAGCCCTCTGGGCTCCCGACGGGAGGGCGGAGCCCTCCCCTGCAGATATCCGGTGCTTGAGCGTCTGGCCCTCCAGCAACTCCATGGCCATGAAGGGCTGGCCGTCGTGCTCGCCAATGTCGTAGATCGTGCAAATGTTGGGATGGTTGAGGGCGGAGGCCGCGCGGGCCTCACGCTGGAAACGCTCCGAGGCCTGAGAGTTCTTCGGCAAGTCCTCGGGCAAGAACTTCAGGGCGACCTGACGCCCCAGCCGGGTGTCCTCGGCCTTGTAGACCACACCCATCCCCCCGCCGCCGAGCTTCTCCACGATTCGATAGTGGGAGACAGTCTTCTCGATCATTTATTGGAATCGAAGCCCCTATGGGGCATTTTAAGGTGCAGGGCCTGGAGAGTCAACGCCGCATTAATGCCGGGAGGGCGCGTTGCGGGCTTGCAGTTCGCTGGAGCGCGGCTTGAGGACGACGAGCACGGATTCCAGCCGGTCCAGCTCGGCGGCCGGCTTCACTTTGATGGTTTTGTAGATGTTCCCCTCGCGGATTTCCGTTACCTCGCCGACGGGCAATCCCTTGGGGTAGATCTGATCCAGTCCGGTGGTCAGCACGCGTTCGCCGACCTCTACGGACGCTTCGTTCATCACGTAGTTGAGTTGGCAGGCGTTGAGCCCCGCCCCTTTGACGATACCCTGCACGCGGCTCTTTTCGAGAGCGGCGGCGGCGCCGCTCGAGGCATCGGTGATCAGCAGGACCTGCGCGGTGCGCGGAAAGACCGCGATCGTCTTGCCGACAATTCCGGTGGGGGTGATGACGGCGAGGTCGCTCGTGAGCCCGTCGTTGGCGCCCTTGTCAATGTAGATGGCCTTGGAGGCGTCCCCGGGACTGGTGGCGATGACTTCCGAAGCGATGGCAGGGAAAGGAAGCTGTTCCTTGAATTCCAGCAGCTTGCGCAGACGCTGCGCCTCCGTCGCCTGCTCGGTGAGCTTCTGGATTTCCGCGTGGGCCGCCACGAGCTGCGTCTGCAGCTCGCGGTTTTCCTGCTGGGCGTGCCAGAGGTCGCGAGACGTTCGGACCGCGCCGGTCGCGCCATCCACCACGCCGTGAAACGCGCGCTCGAACGGATCCAGCGCCGCCACCGCCCAAACTTGAATCAGGCGAGACTTCTGGTTGCGGGTGATCTGCGCGGAGAGCACGAGGAGTTGCGCCACCATCATGCCGACCCGGGTGCCGGTCACCGCCGGCGCCATGCGCAGCAAGAGCACGCTATTTGCTCGCATTTCCTCCCCTCCCGTCCCGGCGCCGGCGCAGCGCCGCTAATGCTTCCCAATCGGCGGCCTCGCGCTTCGGGGCCGCCCACGACAGACAATTTACTTCACTCGATCGCCACCCGCCGCAACAGGTTGAAGTCGACGAGCATTCTTCCCGTTCCTAGCACCACGGAGGCCAGCGGGTCTTCCGCAATGGACACCGGCAAGCCGGTTTCCTCGCGGATGCGCTTGTCGAAGTTCTTGAGCAGGGCCCCGCCGCCCGTCAGGACGATGCCGCGGTCGGAAATATCCGCGGAGAGCTCGGGGGGCGTCCGCTCGAGCGCCACACGGATGGCGTTGACGATCGTCGCAACGCATTCCGAGAGCGCGTCCCGAATTTCCGAGTCGTCAATGGTGAGCGTCTTGGGAATCCCTTCCAGCAGGTGCCGCCCCTTGATTTCCATGGTCAGCGGCTTTTCCAGCGGGTAGGCCGAGCCGATTTCCATCTTGATCGCCTCGGCGGTGCGCTCACCGATCAGCATATTGTACTTGCGTTTCAGGTAGGCCGTGATGGCCTCGTCCATTTCGTTGCCCGCCACGCGCACCGAGCGGGCGTAAACAATTCCGGAGAGCGAAATCACGGCGATATCGGTTGTCCCGCCGCCGATATCGACGATCATACTGCCGGAGGGTTCGGTGATAGGCAGCCCGGCGCCGATGGCCGCCATCATGGCCTGCTCGACCAGGTAAACCTCGCTCGCCTTGGCGCGCATGGCGGAGTCCTGCACGGCGCGCTTCTCCACCTGGGTAATCTCCGAGGGCACGCCGATCACAATGCGCGGGTGCACGAACATCTTCCGGTTGTGCGCCTTGTGGATGAAATAATTGAGCATCTTCTCGGTCACCTTGAAGTCGGCGATCACGCCGTCTTTCAAGGGACGGATGGCGACGATGTTGCCCGGCGTGCGGCCCAGCATTTCTTTCGCCTCACGCCCCACGGCCTCGATTTCGCCGTTGACTTTGTTGATGGCGACAATGGAAGGCTCGTTGACCACAATGCCCTTGCCCTTGGCATAGACCAGGGTGTTGGCGGTGCCGAGATCGATCGCCAGGTCGGAGGAAAATAGACTAAATAGCGAACGGAAGTTCATTCCCACGGGTGACCCCATCTCAATTGGGCGGAATGGCGGGTGGCGGGATTGCTCATTCGACCACGATGCTCTTGCGGATCGTGTGCATGTCCCCCTTGCGGTTTTGCGCGGTGATCGTAATCTGGTTGGCGCCCGACCTGGCGAGCTGTGACGTGAAGTGGCGGAAGGTGCCGTCCGGCGCAATGTTGAAGACCTGCTCGTTGTTGATGATCACCGTGGAACCGGCCTCCGTCTTCCCCATCACCTCGAGCACGCGCCCGTGCTGGATGATGTTGGTGACTTCCAGGTAAGCCTGATTGCCCGTCTCGACTTGCTGCACCAGGCTGAAGCGGTTGGCCATGCTGGGCTGACTTTCCACGCCCTTCGAGTTGATCGAGCTGACCACCCAGTAGTAGGTGCCCTCCTCGAGCCCCGCCGCCCGCGCGGAGGTCTTGCCCGCCACTTTCTTGTCAATGACCAGGTTCGAGAACATCCCCGAGGGCGAAATCTGCAAGCGGTAAGCAGCCGCGCCCGGCACGCTGCTCCAGGCGAAATCCAGGTTGGTGGACTTCGGGTCGCTGGACATGGTGAGCGCCATGTTGGCGGGCTCGCGCAAGTCCGGAGGAGCGATAACCCTCTGCCGCAGCAGTCCCGCCTTGTCCCGGTCGAACGTCACCTGGTCGTACTGTCCCAGGCGGACGGTGCTGGAGCCCCGCGTCACGTCCGCTCCGCCTTGCTGCATCGTCAACTCATGCACGTTCTTATCGGGGTCGTTGCGCACCATGGCGCGGGTCTCTTCCGCGAGGTTAGCCACGGCGTTTTCGAAAGTCACCCGCGACGTTGAGCCCGGCACCTCGAAGCGTCCCGTCGAGAGGTCCACGGCCCCCGAGGAAACCTGCACGGCCACGCGCGTCGCCTTGGTGACGGGATCCTCGCGGCTCTCTTCCACCACAATCAACGAATCCGGTTTCAGGACGTAGTTGGTACCGTCGGCGAAAATGATGCGCGCCACGCCGTCGCTGCCCGTCTGGATGTAATCCCCTTTTTCCAAGTTGGTGTTGTAATCGGACCGGATCCATTGCGCCGACTGCGCCTTGCGCACGCGCACCGTGCCGTCCAGATTAACAAAATGCGCCTCGCGCTTCGAGGCCGCCGCTTCGGTCGAGGCCGGCGGCACCAGCCCGGCGGAGATCGCCGCCAGCAGATTCCTGGCCCTCTGGCTGAAATAGTTCGGGGCGATCAGGTAGAGAACCACGCACAAGGCCACCAGCACCAGCCCGGCGTAAAAGGCGATGGTGCGATAGGAGATCGTCGTCCATTCGACTTCGTACGCGCGTTGGGGCTGCTCGGGCAGCGGTGGTCGAGGTGGACCTAAACCCATGGCGGTCAAGACCTGCGTGCCTATTGTTTATCAAAGCCTTAGAAGGGTCAAGAGGTTTGCGCGTCGGTCGGCGGATTCCCGCGGTTTTTTGCGCTGGGAGGGGATCTCCGCCTTCCACCCGCCTAGCCCGCGCGCCGCCCGGGATCAGGTTTTGGCCCCAGGGGTCAGCCCTCGGCACTCCGCAATCAGAACTCAGCGTTCCCTGACTTCTCCGCTTCTGCCTTCTGATTCTGTCGGGCGCGGCATTTCCTAATAGAAGCGCCCGGCCGCGGCCTCGCAGGGTCGTCGGGGGGAGCGGGCGTAAAGTCAGAATCACGCCGCAGACTGTTTGTCCAATCTATCAATCATTGTGCCAATTTTTCACTTGACATTATATATCTGTAGTCCTAGATTTGGCGCAACCTTTTTCCCGAAGCCTAAGCGGAGGTGCAGCGATGCGCCGGACATTCCTTACAGCTTTGGCAGTCCTAGTGTGTTTTCTGTACATGGCGGAAGTGCGCGGACAAGAGTTGCCAACGACGGCCAACACGTCGTCCAGTGCCACGGCGCGGCGGCAGATGTCCACGCTCCCCGCGGACGGAGGGACGCAAAATGCTTAAAGCCCTGCTTTGCATAGCTGTCCTGTCCTGCGTTCCGTTAACGTTGCCGGCGCAGGAAACCCCTCGAGTGGAAGTCTTCACTGGTTATTCCTATTTGCGGGCCAGTGACTCGCTGTCCCAAAGGGTCAATCAGAATGGCTGGGACCTATCGGTGGCTGCCAATTTCTCTCGATCTTTTAGCCTCGTTGCAGACATCAGCAATCATTACGGAACCATCAATTATTACCACACCACGTCGGGCGTTTTCACCCCAATCGGGACTGGCGGAAAAGGGTTCTCATTTCTGTTCGGACCGCAGGTCTCGTACAGAGGGGTCCCCAGGCTCACGCCTTTCGCCCGGATGCTCTTCGGCGGCATGCGGGCAAGCAAGCTTGTGTCGAACTCCACATCCGGCGGAGGAACCGACGGAGGTTTTGGTACCGTACCGGGCCCGCTGTGCAACGACTATTTATGCGTCGAGCCAGCGACCTCATTCGCCATGGCTTTCGGGGGCGGGCTGGATGTGAAAGCGACGGATCACATTTGGATTCGTCCGTTCCAGATGGACTACGTGCGAGCCGAAATTACTACCGGCTACGGGACCATCGCGACACAGAACGATTTGAGAATCTCAGCAGGCATCGTCTTTCGCTTCGGCAGAAGGTAGTTCGCAGAGCTTTTCGGCAGCCTCCAAGTCCCAAGCCGCGGTCGCCGGTTCACTCCACCTTATCCGGAAAGGAGAAGACTGGGTCAACATCCACGGGGACGTTGGCGGCGGACTGGAGCGCGGCGGTGAGTTCCGACGGCATCTGATCGTACTTGGCGAGCCAGGCGTCGGCCTCCGCGCCGTCGCCGGTAGCTTCGACGGTGAGCAATTTCTGAGCCAGCGTGGCCAGCGCTTCCGGCATGCGGGCATAGTCAATCACGTAACGGCCCGTAGCGGGATCGCGCGTGACGGCCTTTTGCTCGGCGAGGTAGTTCAACTCCATCATCTCGGCGCGGCCGTGCGCTTCGCCCGTGCCGTAGCGCACGGTGCGAAAAATTCCGGCGACGTAGGAAGAGAAGTATTCCTCCACGCGCTCCTTGGGAAGCGCGCCGTGATTGACAAGCCATTTCAGCCCGAACATTCCCACCACGTCCGCTTTGGCCTCTTCCCATCCTGAGTAGGCGGGCCCAAGGGCTTCGCGAATGTCCACCTGTTTTCCGCCCACGCGCGCAAACGCCGGGCCCAGGCCGTGGGAGATTTCGTGCAGCACGGTACCCGCCATGTAACCTTCGCCCGAAACCTTGGCGGCCTGGTCGGCGCGCAGCAGGCGTTGGGCGAGCGGCAGGATGACGGTGTTCACGCGCGCGTCCATAAAATTCTTGAAAAAGATCTTCTTCGTGCCCTTTTCCTGGTGAATGCGGGGATCGTTCGGCAGGTTGTCGGCCACGGCCTGGTAGCCGTGTCGGAGGTCGCCCCCGCGGTAGGGCGCATCCATCACTTCCAGGGGCGTGAGATGCCCGCGCTTCGATGGCCGGTCGGCTGGTGCGAGCGGCAGGGCGTCCTGGATTGCGGGAACGTATTTCTGGTAAAGCTCCAGCTTGCGGCTTTCGGCGTCGTTGCGGACCAGCACCGCGGCGCCGTACGAGCCCTTCACCCCCAGCACCCCGTCGAGATAGGTCTCGTACGGCGCCATGATGACGTCCAACTTGGGATTCTCCAGGTCGAGCCAGGCGAGGTCGCTCGGATAATAGTCATCGTCGAGCAGAGCCTTGGCTCGCAGGCGTAGGAATTTGGCGAACTGGTCCTCGTCGCTCAGCGCCGCCGCTTCGCGCAGCGCTTGGGCCGCGGGCTCGAGGAACTGCCGGTAAGCCTGATGGTACGGAACCGTCTGGGGTTTGTCGCCCTCGCGGCGGATGATTGAGGTCGGGCTGTAGATCGCACTCTTCTCATCCGGGTGCGCCTTGACGTAAGCCTCGATTTCGGCGCGTGTCAGGCCCTGCGGGTAGAGGCCCCCGCCGGGCGGCATCGGCGCGGTCCCGACGAAGGGCTTGTTCTCATCGAGCAGATCGAACCGGCTGCCGTTGATCATCAGAAACCGCCGCAGCTTCTCATCCTGCAGGTCGGTCTTGCCGGCAAGGGACTTGTAAAGGTCGAGCGCCTCCGGGTCGCTCTGCCGCCAGTAGATGTCGTCGAGATATTGCGAGGCTTCGACGAGTTTCCCGACCAGTTGCCGCTCGCGCGGGCTCAGGCGCGCCGAATCGAAGGGCATCTCGACGCGCTGCCACTTTGCCAGGCGCTGATCCAGGTCCGCGGCCGCCGCCAGCTTGCTCGACGCCTCGAGCGCGCCTGCTGTCTTCTGACGACTGTCGTTCGCCGAACACCCCGTGAGAATCATAATGAAACCCAGGCACAACCAGGACTTCATTTTTCCCCCTTGGGAAGACGCATCCCGGTTTTCGTCCTTCCGATCATCTCCGGAGATGCTCCTTCAACGTATCAGCCCCTGCGGCCGGGGACAAGAGAATCCGCCGCGGCACGATGAGACAGCGGGCCACGCCAAGGCCTCCGGAACTCCCCGGCTGCAATCGCACTTGCGACTCCCCGTTCCCACCTCCCGGTTGGCACTTTGTGGCAATTGCCCCTATAATGGGAAGGTTTAGGAACTCATTAAGGAGCGTGCATGTTCAGGCTCTTCAAAGGGAAACGCGAGGCGTTAAACAAGTATCTCTTGATCTTCTTTCTCAGCATCGTCTGCCTCGGCATGATCGTGACGCTGGCGCCCATCAACCTCGGCGATAATCCGGACGTGGACGCCAACGTTCTGGCCAACGTCGGCGGCGCGCAGATTACTGCGCAGGACCTGGAGCGCAATATCCAGGCGCGTTTGCGCAACTCGCCCTTCGCCAACGACCCGCAGATGGTCGCGCGGATTGCTGGCCTCGTGCTCGACGACATGATCCTGCGCCGCGCGCTCTGGGGCCAAGCGAAGAAACTGGGGATCGATGTCTCCGACGCCGAGGTTCAGGCGAGCATTCGCACTTCCATGCCCTTCCTCTACCCGAACGGGGTTTTTGTGGGCTTGGACCGCTATCGCGATATCGTTTCGCAGGGTACCGGATTGTCCGTGGCGCAGTTCGAAGCGCAGTACCGCGAGAACCTGTTGCAGGAAATGATGCGCGCCATCATTACCGACTGCGTCCGCGTCTCGCCCGAGGACGTGCGCCAGGAGTTCTTCAAACGCAACACCAAGGCGCGGATTGACTACGTGCTCTTCGATCCGAGTCAATTCACGAAGGCGGTCGAATTGACGCCCGCCGCGCTGCAGGAGTTCTTCGCGAAGGATGCCAGCAAATACAAACTTCCCGAGGAACGGCGCGTGCGCTATGTGCTGATTGACACGGACCGGGTGCGTGCGCAGGTGAAGCTGAGCGACGCCGAATTGCAGCAGTATTACGGCCAGCACATCTCGGAGTATCAGGTTCAGGACCGCGTCAAGGTGAGCCATATCCTTTTCAAGACCGAAGGCAAGACGCCGGAGGAGATTACGACCCTGGAAAAGACCGCGCGCGACGTCCTGGCCAAGATCAAAGCCGGGGCGGACTTTGGGGAGATGGCCAAGAAGTACTCCGAAGATTCGAGCGCCAGTAACGGCGGCGAAATCGGCTGGATCGTCCGCGGCCAGACGGTGAAGGAGTTCGAAGATACGGCCTTCTCGATGCAGCCGGGCCAGGTGAGTGACCTCATCAAGACCACCTATGGGTTCCACATCGTCAAGGTGCTCGATAAGCAGACCGCGCACCTCCAGGCCTTCGACGAAGTGAAAAGCCAGATCCGCGATCAGCTCGAGAAGCAACGGCTGGCGGACGCGCAGCAGACGCTGACGAGTGACCTGGAGCGGCAGTTCCAGCAGAATCCCCAGAACTTTGCGGCCGTGGCGCAGAAGAACGGGCTGGAAGTGAAGGAGACCCCGCTCTTCCGGTACAACCAGCCCGTGCAGGACTTCGGCACGAGCGAGTCGTTTCACAACCTCACTTTCCAGCTTCGCGAGGGCGGCGTCGGAGAGCCCATTTCGGTTCCCAAGGGAATGGTCATCATTCAGTTGATCCAGATCGTCCCTGAGCATTTGCCGAAGTTCGAAGAAGTGCGCGCCGCGGTCGAGGAGGACTACCGCGTGGCGAAATCGCGGGATTTGGCTGCGCAGAAGGCCCAGGAATTCGCCGCCCAGGCCAGAAGCGGCGACTTCAAGAAAGTGGCGCAGGCGATGGGCCTGACGGTCAAGGAGAGTAAGGACTTCGTCGAGCAGGACATGGTTGAAGGTGTAGGCTCGGGCACCCAACTGGCGGCCGCCTTCACGCTGCCCGAAGGCCAGACCAGCGACGCCGTGCAGGTGGGCTCGAACCGCGTGGTCTTCCGCGTCGTGGCGCGCACGCCCGCGGCGGAATCCGAGCTCGCCAGCCAGCAGGAGCAGATCGCCGAAGAAGTCCTGGAGCGCAAGCGGAACCTGGCCTGGGAAATCTACGAGCAAAACCTCAAGCAGCAGCTCCAGGCTTCCGGAACACTCAAGATGAACGAAGCGGCCATGAAGAAATTCCTGGCCACCTATCAAAAATCGTGAATGGGGAATAGCGAATAGTGAATTGTGAATGGTGAACTGAGAACCTTCGTCTCGGGATCCTGCCCTATGACTTCTTTCAAGTGCTGTTCACTATTCACCATTCACCATTCACCATTCCTCCTGTGACCGCCCAAGACCCCGAGCGCCGAACCATCGCTGGAGACACCACCCTTCTCCTGGGCCTTTCCCTCTTCGTTTTGCTCCTGCAATTGCTGGTGAGCGGCCGCTACGGCTATTTCCGCGACGAGTTCTATTACTTTGCCTGCGGCGAGCATCTGGCCTGGGGCTATGTGGACCAGCCACCGTTCGTGGCGCTCATGGCCGCCTTGACACGCGGGCTGCTGGGGGATTCCCTCCTGGCTGTTCGGTTCCTCCCTGCGGTCTGCAATGCGCTAATCGTTTTCCTCACCGGGTTGATCGCCCGGGAGCTGGGCGGCGGCCGGTTTGCGCAAGGACTGGCGGCGCTGGCGGTCCTCATCGCGCCCGTCTACCTGATCATCGACCATATCTTCTCGATGAACTGCTTTGACCACGTGTTCTGGGTCCTGGCGATCTACCTGACGGTCAGAATCTTGAAGGAAGACCGTCCCAAGCTCTGGCTCCTCTTCGGCCTGGTGACGGGAGTCGGGCTGATGAACAAGTACTCGGTGGGCTTCCTCGGGATGGGTCTGGTTGTGGGTCTGGTGCTCACGCCCGCCCGGAAGCATCTGCTGAGCAAGTGGCTGTGGCTGGGCGGCGCGCTGGCTTTTCTGATATTCCTCCCGCATGTCATTTGGGAGATTCAGCACGGCTTTCCCACGCGCGAGTTCATCCGCAATGCCACGCTTTACAAGAACCTGCCGATGTCGCCGTCTGCCTTCCTTCTGGAGAGTATCTTGCAGACCGGCCCCATCAATCTGCCGATTTGGCTGGCGGGCCTGTACTTCCTCTTCTTTGCCAAAGCGGGAAAGCCGTTCCGCGTTTTGGGTTGGATTTACGTGACCGACCTCGTTGTCTTCCTGCTGACCAACGCGAAGCCCTATTACCTGGCGCCCGCGTATTTCATCCTGCTCGCGGCCGGCGCCGTGCACCTCGAATCGGTCGTCCGCGCGCGGCAGTGGAACTGGCTGAAGCCGGTTTCGGTGACGGGGCTGGGTCTGGTCGCAATTGTATTTCTCCCCTACGCGCTGCCGGTGCTCCCGGTCGAGACGTTCATCCGATACGAGGACTTCATTGGGTTGCATCCCGGCAGCGGCGAACGCGGCAGGACCGGCAAACTCCCCCAATACTACGATGACATGTTCGGTTGGGAGAATCAGGTCGCGACGGTCGCGCGCGTCTATAATGCCCTCACCCCGGAGGAGAGGTCGCGGACCATCATCTTCTGCAGCAACTATGGTGAAGCCGGTGCCATCGATTTCTTCGGCAAGAAGTACGGATTACCCAAGGCCGCGAGCGGGCACAACAACTACTGGTATTGGGGCCCGGGGAATTGGAATGCCGACATCGTTATCACCGTCGGCGAGAGTCGCGAGGACGTGGAGCAATCCTTCGAGCAGGTCGAACTCGCAGCCACCGTCGTCAGCCCTTACGCCCGGCCTTCTGAAACCGACCTTCCGATCTTCATCGGCCGCAAGCCTCGAATGCCACTGAAGGAAATCTGGCCGAGGACGAAGAGTTTCAATTAGACCGCTCGCTAGGCCAGCCACGGCTTGACCCGCCCTCCACTGCTCCCACATAATCCGTGACTCACGATCCTTTCGTGTTCCGGGGGCTTCCCTTGCGCGATATTCGCAATGTCGCTGTGCTCGGCGCGGGAACCATGGGCGCGCGCATCGCAGCGCATCTCGCCAACGCCGGCGTGCCGTCCGTGCTGCTCGATATCGTTCCCAGTGAGCTTGCTCCGGAGGAGAAGAAGCAGGGACGCGCGCTCAGCGATCACAAGGTCCGCAATCGCCTTGCGCAGGCCGGACTTGATGCGGCGCTGAAGTCACGGCCCGCGGCCTTCTTTGTGCCCGAGGCTGCGCGGCTGATTACCGTCGGCAATCTCGAGGATCATCTCAGTCTGGTCAAAGACTGCGACTGGATCATCGAGGCTGTGACGGAAAACCTCGAGATCAAGCGCGCGCTGCTTGGCAAGGTCGAGCCGCTGCGGGCGCCCGGCGCCGTCGTCAGCTCGAACACTTCCGGGATATCACTCGGGAGCATTGCAGAGGGCTTTGGCGAGGACTTCCGCTGTCACTGGCTGGGCACGCACTTCTTCAATCCTCCGCGCTACATGAAGCTGCTGGAAGTGATTCCCACTCCGCAGACGTCGCACGAAGTCGTCGAGCTCATCTCGCGTTTCGGCGACATCGTGCTCGGGAAGGGCATCGTTGTCGCCAAGGACACGCCGAACTTCATCGCCAATCGCATCGGCACGTTCGTCACGCTGTCGGTGCTCCGCATCATGCAGGAGGGCGGGTACACCATCGAGGAGATTGACGCGCTCACCGGCCCGGCGATGGGCTTGCCGAAGTCCGCGACCTTCCGCACGCTGGATATCGTCGGCGTGGACGTTCTCGCGCACGTCGTGAAGAACCTTGCGGAGACACTCCCTGACGACGAGCGCCGCGGCCTGTTCCAGATTCCTGATTTCGTCGCGCGGATGCTCGAGCGCAAGCTGCTGGGCGAAAAGACTGGCCAGGGGTTTTACAGGAAAGTGAAGGCGGCCAGCAGCGGCGATGGCGAGAGTGAAATCCTCACGCTCGACCTGGGCACATTCGATTACCGCCCGCGGCAGCGGCCCAAGCTGCCTGCACTCGAGATGGCGCAGAACATCGAAGACCCCGGCCGGCGGCTGGCGACGCTGATGCAGTCGCCGGACCGCGCCGGGCAGTTCTATCAGAAGGTCCTCGCGGATACTTTCCATTACGCGGCCAGCCGCATTCCGGAAATCTCCGATGACATCGTCTCGGTCGATAACGCCATGAAGTGGGGCTTCGGCTGGGAGCGCGGCGTCTTCGAGCTCTGGGATGCTGTGGGCGTGGAGAAGATCGTCGAGGGGTGGAAGAAAGAAAACCGTCCGGTACCGCCGTTGGTGGAGAAACTTCTCGGGGGGGGGAAGAGGGCGTTCTATTCGCAAACCAATGGCACGATGTCCTATTTCGATCTGGCCGGCGGCGACTACCGGTTGGTGCCGGCGCGCCCGGGGTTGCTGGTGCTTGCCGCGCTCAAAGGTGGCAAGAAAGAAATCAAGCGCAACGCCGGCGCGAGCCTGATCGACCTGGGCGATGGCGTGCTGTGTCTCGAGTTCCACTCAAAGATGAATACCCTTGGCGCGGACGCCGTGCAGATGGTTAACGCGGGCTTGAAGGCGCTCGAAGATGGTTTCGATGCCATGGTGATTGGCAATCAGGGGCAGGTCTTCTCGGCGGGCGCGAATCTGATGCTCCTTCTCGTGGCGGCGCAGGAGGGCGAGTGGGACGACATTCACGAGGAAGTCCGGCGCTTCCAAAACGCCAACATGGCGCTGAAATATGCGGCCCGGCCCGTCGTTGCCGCGCCACACGGGCTGACGCTGGGCGGCGGCGTGGAGATGATGCTGCACGCGGCGCGCGTGCGGGCGGCGGCCGAAACTTACATGGGCCTGGTGGAAATGGGCGTGGGGCTCATCCCCGCCGGCGGAGGGACCAAGGAGATGCTCCTCCGCGCCATGGACGATGTGCCGCAGGACCCGGACGCCGATCCGTTCGTCAATCTCAAGGAAGTGTTTACGAACATCGGCATGGCCAAGGTTTCATCGAGCGCCGAGGACGCGCGCAAATTGGGCTACCTCCGGCCGCAGGATTCCATCAGCATGAACCGTGACCGGCAAATCGCCGACGCGAAACAGGTGGCGCTGGACCTGGTGAAACTCGGCTATCGGCCAGCGAAACCGCGTGAGGATGTCCTGGTGCTTGGCCAGGCGGGATTCGCCAAAATGAAACTCGGTCTGCACCTGCTGCGCCGCGCTGAATATATCTCCGACTACGACGTGGTGATTGGCACTCATCTCGCCCGGATTCTTTCCGGCGGCGGAGAATTCACCTCGCCCCAGCGCGTGTCCGAGCAATTCCTGCTCGACCTGGAGCGCGAGGCGTTTGTGAGCCTGTGCGGCGAGAAGAAAACCCAGGAGCGGATACAACACATGTTGAAAAAGGGGAAGGCGTTGAGGAACTGAGAATTCTGAATTGTGAATGCTGAATGCTGAATGCTGAATGCTGAATGCACAGACCCTCGATGACTTCGTTCCGCGATGGGGGCGGGAGCATCTAATGGGGACATGGCTGGAGCTGGAATGGCGACGCCTGGGCCTTTGTCTAACCCCTAGCCGCTAACACCTAGCCCCCTGGAGGGATCATGCGTGAAGCCGTCATCGTTTCGATTGCCAGGACCGCCGTGGGCAAGGCGCCGCGGGGGACGCTGCGCGCGACGCGGCCGGACGACATGGCCGCGGCGGTCATCCAGGAAGTCATCAAGCGCGTGCCCGGGCTCGATCCGAACGAAATCGAGGACGTTATTCTCGGCTGCGCAATGCCGGAAGCCGAGCAGGGGAACAACGTGGCGCGCGTGGCCTCGTTGCGCGCGGGCTTGCCGGTGACGTGCTCGGCGATGACCGTCAACCGCTTCTGCTCCTCCGGCTTGCAGGCGATTACGCTCGCCGCCGAGCGCATCCTGGCGGGCTTTGCGGAGATGATCGTTGCGGGCGGCACCGAGACGATGAGCCTGATTCCCATGGGCGGCTATCACTTCTCGCCCAATCCCCACCTGATGGAGCATTACCCCGACGCCTATCTGAGCATGGGCCTGACGGCGGAAAACCTGGCGCGCAAGTACGCGATCACCCGCGAGCAGCAGGACGAATTCGCGCTGCGCAGCCACCAGCGGGCGGTGGCGGCCATTTCCGAAGGGAGATTCAAGGAGGAGATCGTTCCACTCGAAGTCGTGGAAGTCAGCCTCAACGGACACAACAAGCCGCAGACGCGCAAGATTGTTTTCGACACGGATGAAGGCCCGCGCGCCGACACTTCGCTCGAAGCGCTGGCCAAACTCAAGCCGGTGTTTCACGCGCGCGGCACGGTGACGGCGGGCAATGCTTCGCAGATGAGCGACGGCGCGGCAGCGGCCGTCGTGATGTCGATGGAGAAGGCACGCGCGCTGGGCGCAAAGCCTCTGGCGCGCTTCATCGCCTTTGCGGCGGCGGGAATGCTCCCGGAGGAAATGGGCGTCGGCCCGGTTTATGCGATTCCCAAAGCTCTCAGGCTCGCCGGGCTGAAACTCGCGGACATTGACCTCATCGAACTCAACGAAGCTTTTGCGGTCCAGGCGTTGAGCGTCATCCAGCTGGCTGGGCTGGATCTCGAGCGTGTCAACGTTAACGGCGGCGCGGTCGCGCTCGGCCATCCTCTCGGCTGCACAGGCGCGAAGCTGACCGCCACGCTGCTCGGCGAAATGAAGCGCCGCCGTGCGCGCTACGGCATGGTCACCATGTGCATCGGCGGTGGCATGGGCGCGGCAGGAATATTCGAGGCGTTGGGGTAGAATGGGGTCGGGTGCCGGCCGCCTGGAGCGCAACGGCCTTGATCGGGCGGCGCGGGTTTCCCGCACGCCCCAAGGAGAGTCCAATATGACTCACGAAGAGATGGAACGATCCATGGATTTTATTCTTAAGCAGCAGGCTCAATTCGCTGCGGACATTCAGAAAATCAACGAAACCATCGACAAGCACAACGAAACATTTGCGAAGCATGCAGAAGCGATCGTTGCTTTGACAGGGTTGCACGGCAGGCTTGTCGAAGCCCAGGTCCGCCTGACCGAAGCGCAGCAGGAACACGCCGGCAAGATCGCCGAATGGGCCGAAGCCGGAAAGCGCACGGACGAGCGGCTCGACGCGCTCATCACCACGGTTGAAAGATACATCAGCAGCCGGAACGGCGGACGTGCGGCGAAACCGCGAAGGCGTCGACGTACAGGATGAAGATTGCCCTGGCGAGACAAACCCATGGCGACAGTGCCCACTAACACGCGTGCGTTAATCAAGGGCGGAAGTTTCCTGGTCGAGTCGAGGCTGCCGGAAGAAATCTTCACCCCTGAGGATTTGACGGACCAGCACCGGCTGATCGCCCGAACGGCGGAAGAGTTTGTGCAGAAAGAAATCGTGCCGCGCATCAGGGAGTTTGATGAGAAGAAGCCCGGCCTGCTCCGTGACCTCCTGAGGAAGGCCGGGGAGCTGGGGCTGACGGCCATCGACGTCCCCCAGAAATACGGCGGGCTCGAGCTCGACAAGATCTCCTCCATCCTCGTCTCGGAAAAGATGGCGCGCGACGGCTCCTGGGCATCCACTGTGGGCGCGCAGGCCGGCATCGGCATCCTGCCCATCGCCCTATTCGGGACGGAAGACCAGAAAAGCCGTTACGTCCCCAAGCTCGCCGGCGCTGAGTGGCTGGGCGCTTATTCGCTCAGCGAGGCGGGCTCCGGCTCCGACGCCCTCAATTGCAAGACGACCGCGCGGCTCAGCCCGGACGGAAAGCATTACCTGCTCAACGGCACCAAGATGTGGGTCACAAACGGCGGGATCGCCGACGTCTTTGTGGTCTTCGCCAAGGTGGACGGGGAGAAGTGCACCGCCGTCATCGTCGGGCGAACGTTTCCCGGCGTCACGCCCGGCGCCGAAGAGCACAAGATGGGTCTTCACGGGTCTTCGACCACGCCGCTGAATCTCGAAAACGCGCCGGTGCCGGTCGAAAACGTCCTCGGCGAAATCGGCAAAGGGCATCTGATCGCCTTCAACATCTTGAACGTCGGCCGGCTCAAACTCGGCGCGGGCTGCGTTGGGGGCTGCAAGTATCTGCTGGCCGAGGCGCTCAAGTGGGCGAAGGAGCGCGAGGCCTTCGGGCGCAAGATCGCCGATTTCGGCCTGATCAAGGAAAAGCTGGGCGAGATGGTGGCGCGCGTCTACGCCATTGAAAGCATCTCCTACCGCACGGCGGGAATGATCGATGGCTTGCTGGAAGGTATTGACCAGGGCGTGCCCACTGCACCCGAGGAAATCCTCAAGGCGCTCGCGCAATACGCCGTCGAGTGCTCGATCCTGAAAGTTATGGGCACCGAAACGCTCGACTACGTTGCCGACGAAACGGTCCAAATTTTCGGTGGCTACGGCTTCTCGAGCGACTATGAAGTGGAGCGCGTCTACCGCGACCAGCGCGTCAACCGCATCTTCGAGGGCACGAACGAAATCAACCGCCTGCTCATCACCGACATGCT
This sequence comes from Terriglobia bacterium, assembly GCA_020072905.1. GTDB lineage: Bacteria > Acidobacteriota > Terriglobia > UBA7540 > UBA7540 > JAIQGB01. Next base: position 18,736 of record JAIQGB010000041.1, read on the forward strand.
GATGAAGCGCTCGATGAAAGGCGAGCTGGCGCTGATTCCCGCCGCGAAGCGCGTCCTCGATGAAGTCCTGGGGGCGGGCAGCGCGGAAGAAGTCGACGCGGACCGGCCGCTCGCCGAGGAGATCCGGCTGCTCGCGGGCGCGAAGAATGTGGTTCTACTCGTCGCCGGCAGCGCCGTGCAAAAATACATGCAGGCGCTCGCCGAAGAGCAGGAAGTGATTGGCGTCCTCAGCGACCTGGTGATGGAAGTCTACGCCGTCGAAAGTGCATTGCTGCGCACGCTCAAGGCGGTCGCCCGCCGGGGCCCGGAGGCCGCCACGCGGGAGTGCGACGCCGCGCGCGCCTATGCCTACGAAGCGCTCGACCGGATGGAAGCGGGCGCGCGGCGCGGGCTCGCGCGCATCGCCGAAGGCGACACGCTGCGGACACACCTCGCCTTGCTCAAGCGCTTCCTGCGCCGCACGCCGCCCGACGTGATCGAGCTGCGGCGGCGCCTGGCGGATCGCGCGCTCGAGCTCAACCGCTACCCGTTTGCTTAAGCTCTGGGGGGCGCGCCAGTGCGTGCCCCGGCAAGTCACAGCCCCCGCAAGGCCTTCGCGGCCCCCGCAAGGTCCGAGACACCCATCACCACGTCAGCCTTCTTGCCGCCCTTGGCGACCGAGCCGTAAGCGTAGTCGGCGTTGATGCCGGCCTTCCCGAGCCGCGATCCCACTTCCCCGAGCATACCGGGTTTATCCGCCAGGGTGACGCGCAGGACTTCTTCCTCGGTCACGCGCAGACCCAGACCCTGAAGGATCTTCTTGGCTTTCGCGGGACTGCTGACCTGCAGGCGGATGGGGCTTTCGCCGCCCGTGCCGTAGGCGGTGAAGGCCGTGACGTTTACCTTGGCATCGCCCAGTGCCTTGGCGATGCGGCCGAGCTGGCCC
>JAIQGB010000438.1 GCA_020072905.1 Terriglobia bacterium
GCCACCAGCCTGCGCATCATCGCCGTGGCGATTGTCTGCGCCTCGATCTATTACGCCAGCTCACTCGTCATCTCCTTGATCTGCTCGATTGGCATCGCCTTCATCCTCGATCCGGGAGTGAAGGTGCTCGAGCGGGTGCGCGTTCCCCGCTGGCTGGGAGCGCTGCTCCTGGTGCTGTTGACGCTGGCGGTGCTCTATCTGCTGGTTTATCTGATCTACGACCGGGCGGTGGCGCTCATGGACGACCTGCCCAAGTTCGCGGCCCGCATCAAGCAGATCATCGCCCACATCCAGGTGACCACGAGGGGCATCCGGGAGAGCACTTCGACGATTTACCCTTCCTCAACGGAAGCCAACATCCCGTCCATCCGTCTCGAGCAGGAATCTCCCTGGGCGCAGTTCCTCCTGCGCGGCATCGGGTCCCTCTATGCCTTCACCGTGACCGTGATGTTCATTCCCTTCCTGGTCTTCTTCATGCTGACCTCGAAGGACCACATCTGGACGGCCACGCTCAACCTCTTCTCCCTCGAGCGGCGGCAGGCGGCGGAAGACGTCCTGCACGGGATCGCCAAGATGGTGCGCGAGTACGTGCTCGGCAACGTGTTGGTGGCAGCGATCTCGGCCGCGCTGATCACCCCGGTCTTTGCCGCCGTCGAATTGCGCTACGCCTTGCTCATGGGACCCCTGGCCGCCTTCCTGAGCATGATTCCCTACATCGGGGTGGCGCTGGGACTGCTCCCTCCTCTGCTCATCGCCCTGGTTCAATACGATCACATGGAGCCTTTCCTCACCATCTCCTTGACCGTGGTCATCGTGCACTTCCTGGCCGTAAACCTGCTCACGCCCAAGCTGGTGGGTCACCGCGTCAAGCTGAATGCCCTGACGGTCACCATCGCCATGATGTTCTGGGGATGGCTGTGGGGAGGAATCGGTCTCGTGCTGGCGGTGCCTCTCACCGCGGCGCTCAAGGCCGTGTGCGACAGCATCCGGCCGCTCAAGCCCTATGGCCAGTGGATGGGAGAGCGCTGAACTGACGCGCCGCCTCCGGCGCGACTCTCCGCACGGCAGAGTTGTCTAGGGAAATTGAGCCCGGAGTTCTCGAACGCGAGCCAAGAGCGATGGGGGATCCTGGAAGATCCGTATGCCCGCAACGCCCGCCGCGCCCGCCTCGAGGCAGACTCGGACGCGCTCCACGCTGATGCCGCCCAAGGCAAGGACGGGGATTCCGGCGGCGGCCGCCGTCTCTCGAAGGAGGCCAAGACCGAGCGGCGGACCGTAGGCGATTTTAGAGGGCGTTTCAAAGATCGGCCCCAGGAGCACATAATCCGCTCGCGCGTCCTCCGCCGCCAGCGCCTCCTGCCGAGAATGGCAGGAGACACCGACCACGAATTCCTGCGATACTTTCGCCCGCACGGCTCGAGCCGGGATCGACTGTGTTCCGAGATGAACACCGTCGGCGCCGGCCGCCAGCGCAACATCCAGCCGGTCATTTACGACGATGCAAGTCCCGCTTCCCTTCGCGGCGGCGACGGCGTTTTCGACAAGCTGCAGCAGTTCGCGCGTCGGCAGACCCTGCTCACGGATTTGGATCAGGTCAATCCCGGCTTGGACGGCCTCTTCGATGAGCGGCAGCAGCGGCCGCGGCTGAAGGGCGTTGCCGTCGGTGATGTAGCACAAACGGAAGGACACTGGCATAGCAGTGCGGCCGCGGGGCGGGGATTTCAGCGTGCCGAGCGGGTCTGGACCAAGCCGAGTTGCCGGCGCAGCCGCCAAAGCTCAAAGAGGGCCAGCCAGATATCGGCCAGGCCGATCCCCGAAACCGCTCCGCGCACGAAGTAGTTGAGCGCGATGCTCGAAACCCAGGGGTACTGGGCGACAAAGAAGTTCTTGCTCCAGAGGGAAACCCAGGGGAGGACAAACAGGAAGACCCCCATCTCGAAGCAGAACAGGATGTAGATGATGGTCAGCGCACGGCTCATGATCTGGCCGGAGAACTCAGCCTCAGTTCAGGCTGTGGGGCCGGCGCCCGGCAGGGACGGCCAGTGCCATTCCGCCTATTTCCGCCGACTTTCCGGAAGTCCCTTTCCCAACCCTGGTGGCGCTCTCCGGCGGGCTAAGCGGGCGGCCCTTCCCCCGGAGGCTCTCCCTGCTTGGACGCATCAAGTTGCAACGGCACTAGTGCGCCTTCTGTTGGAGGGTCCGGATCTTCTCAGCGACGTCGCGGAAGTCAATGTTCTGGCTGTAGACCTCGGAGAATCTTTCCAGGGCCGTGCGGGTATCACCCGCCTGCTCGTACGCCACGCCGAGGTCATACTGAAGCGACATGGTTGATTCCTCGTTGAGCTCGGGAAATTCGAGCGCCCGCATATACCACTTGACGGCGATGGCCGGCATCCCTTTGTCCATGAAGCACACGGCCAGCAGGCTGCAGGCCTGGAGGAAGTTCGGCGGGAAGGTCCCTTTCTGCGCGCCCTTGACCACCTTCTGGAATTCGCCGACCGCTTCATCCAACAATCCCATCTCACGGAAGGCCACCCCGAGGTTGTAGTGCGTCTCGGGATCATCCTGGGCCGCCTGGGCCCCGGCGCCTTCACCCAATTCATCGAGGAGGCCGCTCAGCGGGGAGTCGGCATCTTCAGCTCCTGACGCCGTCTGCCCTGGAGCGACCTGGCCGGTGGGGGGCCGGCCCTTCTCACCGAAGCCCTCGAGGCCGGCTTCGAGATCACCCACCAAGCTGCCAAGCAGGTCGCCGCACGCAGCCGGAGCCTCCGTCGGCGGAGGAGCAGAAGGGGGAGCGGGAGGCGGGCCCCCCAACGCCGGAGGAGCAGGTTCGGGAGGAGAAGGCAGGACTTCCGGCGGGGTCGCGCCGACGGCCCCCGGCGCAATCTCGGGTGCCAGTTCGGCGGGACTGGGCTCGAGCGAAACCTCCGGTGGGGCGGCCGGCTCGGTCACGGCACTTGTCGGCGCTTCCAGGGGAGCTTCCTCGGAGGGCACGACTTCGACTGGCTGAGCCGGGGCAGTGGCCTGGGCCTCGACGTACTGGCGCAGGTCCGCTACTTGCGGGTCGCCCGGGAATCGCTCTTCCAACGCCTGGACGGCGTTCCGGGCCTCGTCGTGCAGATTCTGGCCGACGTAGAAATCGATCTCTTCGCGTGCCTCCTGGTAATTGAAAGGCACAACCGGCCTCTCAACGACCAGCGCCGCGGGTGGCGCCTGCCGCGTCCGTTCGCGGTGCTTCCGGAGCGGCAGGTGCCGCCGGTGCGCCCATTGTAGCCGAGAGGTCCAGAGGGATCTCCACGGGCCCCGCGGCGGGAGCTTCCTCCAGCGCCGCCTCGCCGGTCGCGGTGACGGGAAAAGCTTCCGTGAGGTCCACCGGCGCCGCTTCCGCCGGCTCGGGAGCGGCTACCTCCGAAGGCGCCTGGGCCGCCGCGGGCATTGAAACCTCCGCCCCGCTCGCGAACTGGCCTACGATTGCCTCGTACCTGCGCGCGCCTTCCAGGTCTCCCTGCCTGCGCAGAATCTCGGCGAGCGATTTCGCAGCTCTTCGGGCGCGATCGGGCTGGGTCCGGTGGCAAACCTCAAAGATCCGGCCGTGGATGTCCACCTGTTCGGGATAGACGGCGAGCACTTTCTCGAGTTCGCCCACCGCTTTATCAACCAGACCATAGCGTGAAAAGAGGTCACTGTTCTCGAGCGCTTCTTTGACCATCGCCGCCTGCTCGAGATCTTCCGCGGGCGGGGGAGGAGCGGCTTCAACTTCCTCTATAGCCGAAAGGTCGATCTCAGCAAGGGCGGGAACCGGCAGC
>JAIQGB010000439.1 GCA_020072905.1 Terriglobia bacterium
TGGGGCGGAGGAAAATAGTGAATGCTGAATTGTGAATTCTGAATTTCCGGCTGCCGCTCGTCACTCGTCACTTATCACTGCTCTCGGAGGAGAGGGGCAGGTTTCAGGTGCCGTATTTCGGGGCTGTGGGTGGGCAGGGTTTGTGAGAATGTGGGGGTGGATTGGGGTGGGTGGGGGTGGATGGTAAGTCGTTGAAAACTCGTGGTCCTGCACCACTAACCCCCGCTAGGGTACTATGCGCAGTATTTGCTACAAGCTACGAGGATTTTGCACATTTTCTGAGAAAATCGACCGCTTCCGGGACTCTCCGCATTCCATCATCAGCTGACAAAATGCCTGGCTTGAAATGCCTGCTCACTTCACCCGAAGTGGTTTTCACCGGGTCGAGAGCAGTTCATCTCTCCTGGCCCAATTTCCGTCCTGGCGCGTGTTCGCTAAAGTCTGCCGCTCTTATCTTAACTATTCAGATGACAGTCTCGCAAGGCTCCTGACCTGATCACAGCCATCGAGCGCCCACCAGGCGACCGCAGTCCTCCCCGATGGTGATTCTGATGGAACCATGGGCACCATCGTAATTTCGTTGACAGCCCAAGACTGGAAACTCGAAAATCGAGCCTTCGGAAGAGTGGGTCAAGTGGTCGCCAAGGAGCACCGCATGAGCAACAATAACCGCCGTGATTTTCTGAAGAAGCTCACTACCGGCGTGGGAGGAATTGCCCTCGCCGGCAACCGCCCCCTTCTGGGGCATTCCGAAGCTAACCGTGCCCAGGAAGCAGAGGCCGCTTCCGATCGAGCTGCACTCAATTCTCCGGACGGGCGCCTGGCAATTACATTTCAAACGGTAGCCCAGGACAACCGGCCTGCCCCGGCGGGACGTCTCGTGTATGCGGTCTCGTTCGAGGGCAAGCCCTTGATCATACCGTCTGGACTCAGCCTGGAATTCGAAGACCAGTCGCCGCTGGGAACAAGCGTCCGTGTCGTAACGGCGGCACGCTCCACCACCGACGAGACGTATCGAATGGTCACCGGCAAGGCCAGCGTCGTCCGAAATTATTTCGATGGGCTACGCCTGGAACTCGAGGAAAGCGTTGGCAGCCATCGGCAGCTTGTGATCGAAGCCCGCGCTTACGACGACGCCATAGCATTCCGCTACGTTGTTCCCGAACAGGCAGGTCTTCGTGAGTTCAAACTGACGAAGGAGAAAACAGAGTTCCGGCTTGCCAAAGACGCCACCACTTATTCGCTCGAGTTGCCGAGCTACCGGACGATGTACGAAGCCGAATTCATCAAGCTGCCTGCCACCGCGTTTGCGAACCGGGGCGGCATCCCAAGCGAAGTGCTCATCGGATTGCCCATGTTGTTGGAAGTCCCCGGCGTGGCTTGGATGGCGATTGCCGAAGCCGATTTGAGTGACTATGCGGCGATGTATCTCCTGAACCCATCGGGGAATTGGACGGGCGACTGGTTTGAGTCGCGACTGGCTCCCCAGGTGGATCATCCGGGCCTGTGCGTCACCGGCACGCTGCCGCACCATTCCGCCTGGCGCGTACTGCTGATCGGCAGCGAACCGGGGAGACTGATCGAATCCACCGTTATTACCAGTTTGAATCCCGAATCGGCCATCGCAGAGACGTCGTGGATTCACGCCGGCAAAGCGGCTTGGGTCTGGTGGTGTGGCAGCCGCGGGCCCGATGGCAGCTATCACGATCTCAATCGCCGGATGGACGAAGCATTTTCGCTGTTTGAAAAATGGGGCGTGGCAGGAGTGAAAAGCGACTTTGTTGGGCGCGACGACCAAGATGGCATTGACTTCTATTACCGCAGCGCGGCAAAGTGCGCGCAGCACCATTTGATGATGGATTACCACGGGGCCACGAAGCCATGGGGCCTCGAGCGCACTTACCCAAACGTGCTCAGCTATGAGGCCGTCATCGGCATGGAGAATTCAAAGGTCGGTACGCGCGACAATCCCGAGCATCGCGTGATGATTGCCTTCACCCGGATGCTGGCTGGGGCTATCGACTTCACGCCGGGAAGTTTCGACAACGTCACGCGAGCGGAATTCGAGCCACGCATGGAAAGCCCGATGGTGATGGGCACGCGCGCCCAGCAACTGGCGATGTACGTGGTCTACCAGTGCCCCTTCCAGATGGTGTCCGACTGGCCGGGCGCCTATGAAGGCCAACCGGCATTCAAATTCATCAAGGATGTGCCCGCAACTTGGGACGAAACCCGTGTGGTGAGTGGACGGCCTGGCGAATCCATTACGATTGCGCGCCGCCACGGTGATGAATGGTTCCTGGGCAGCATGAATACCTGGAACCCCCGCTCGCTTGATGTGCCCCTCGCTTTTCTCGGCGCAGGCCACTACACTGCGGAGATTTATGCGGATGCCGCAGACGCGGACCGTTACCCCAAGCACGTTGCCATCGAAAAGAAAACTGTTGACCGCACGATGTATCTGAAGGTGCTCCTTGCTCCGGGAGGCGGTTACGTGGCCCGTTTTCTTCCGCAAAGGTCCTAGACGAAGTCCACGAAAGGGACCAATAAGTTTAAGCAACGCTGAAGGCAAGGACTCGCCGCTGTTGAGGTTAGCTGACTAAGATCTTATCCGTAAATAATAATTGTTTGGCGCCAGCAAATCATGGCCGCAGCCAGAGCAAGTAGGGCGACGTAGCTTTCTCCGGTCTTCTCAAAACTCACCAGCAGCTTGCGATACCGGTGTAGATAGGAACAATTCAGATTGACTTGTTATTCTTGCGTCAGGCCTAAGCCACTCAGCGAGTGCAGCGTTGAGGCGGGCGGGCCTTACAGGTTCGGCCCCAACCTCCAACGCGAACTCTCGTGGTGCTACCAAGAACGCACACGGAAGAGCTTCGGCCAAGCACAAAATCACGGAGCGTGCGCGGTACTCGGGATAGCGCCGTGCCGCCAGCCCGGTGTAGTGGGCGAGCACCTGGGCATCGAGGGCGCTGCCCTCGAGATCTGCTTCGGCCGGGATTGGATTGGCGCGGTCCTGGTCCTCGAACACGGCCACACTGGTGAACGGTTTTGGCCGGAAACGGGTGCCAAAGCGCGCCACGAGGACCGAGGGTCGGGCCCGGCGCATTGCCTCCGAGGCTGCCCATTCCACGAACGAGTTACTGAAGACCGAGGAACCATTGCCGCTGAGAAAAAGGTTGCGCAGAAACTCGCGCACGGAGGGGCGGGCGGCGATCTCCGTCGGACACCACGCATCCAGGTTCAGTGTGCGCAGTTGTCTGTATACCGCGTCGGCATCCGCAAGATCCTTCTGGATAGCGTTGATACGCTCCAGAAAGCCCTCGCGGAAAGATTTCAAGCGCTCAAAACTGAGCGTTATGGGTGCCGCGTCTCCCGGCGCCGACGACTCCGTGATGAGACTCTTCAACTCGTTGTCGGCATCGATGAGCCACACATCATCGGACCGTTTGCTGCGTGCCCGCAAAACTTCAAACAAACTTGGTTGGGCTGAAAAGGGTTGGAAAAGAGCTTCGCGCGTGTTCGCGTTGGCCGGAACTGCGAGCGTGAACTCGGATCCCAATCCTTTCCACCGTTCCCAAACGGTGGCTGGCGCGAGCGGCAATTTGGCGCCAAGGATCAGGATGATGGCCCGGTATATGGGCTTCTCACCCTCATTTTGCACCTCGCACCCACGTTCGATCTGTGCGAAAACGTTCTGTACCTCCGACCGCCAGGCCTGGTAGTACGGCGACCGCGCCAACCAGGAAGAGGCTTCCATACTTGAGGCTTGTGTGGGAAAGTGGGCGTGCGGGAGGCCCATGCTCGACTCAATCTCGCGGAGTCTGGCAAAGAGAGCAGAAAAGCGCGCAGGGTCGAGGCTGTCCAGATAAGCTAGGGTTCGCAGAAGATATCGCCGCTCATACTCGAATAGGTAATCCCACTCACGGATCTGCTGGTTGGTATAAGGAAGAAAGGTCAAAGGTAGGCGGTTCAGAAACCCATTCTTGACGGCTCTTCGGATTTCTTCCGGCAATCCTGGTCCCGTGTGCATTTAAGGCCTCGAGGGAGCACCGCAAGTCAGCGCACTAAACTCGCCATTCCAGAAGGCGCTCGCCGCGTGCTTCGCGCATACGGCAGCCGAGCAGTTGCGCGAGAGTCGGGCTCAAGTCGATGTGGCGCACTGGCCGTTCAACGGTCTGGGCCTTCTCCACCACCTCACCTAGGCACATCATCCACGTGGTCCGGCAGGAATCTTCACCACTCCGGTGGTTAAAGAAGCCGTTAGTCGAAGAGCCATCGGGATCACGCCCAAACTCCGGAAGGACTACCATGGTCGATCGTCCCTGATACTCGGAGTTTGATGTGACCTCCTGCCAAAGCTGGTGGACCAGGCGGTCGGCGGTGCGGATACCTGCTATGTGCATGGAGTACGAGCCGAAGTGGGCGACTTCGACATCCGAAAATATCACTACAAGCAACCGAGGAGCAAAGCTGCGCATGACCTCGCGACTGACGAAATACGTGAGCTCGTCCCCGGTGGTCGGGCCCGTGTTCTGAACGAAGGCAGCTACTGCAGTTTGAATGATGGCGCGGGCCCGCTCGTCAAGGTGATGCGCAGCCTCGAAGACCGTCCAGCCCAGGCCCTCGTAATTGCTGTCCTGGAGCATGGACTCGATTTCTGCCTGCA
>JAIQGB010000042.1 GCA_020072905.1 Terriglobia bacterium
CTTCTGACTCCTGACTTCTGACTCCTGACTCCCGTGTTGCTGACTCCCGCGTCTCGAAAAACTCCTTCGCCCGCCTCGCCCACCGCCCGGTCAATCGCACCGCGCGCTTGAGCGCTTCGAGGCTGGCCGGATATTCGACGCACTCGTCGAGCGTCATAATGATGTCCGCACCGAGCGCCAGTTGAATCTCCACCGCCCGCTCGGGCGAAAGGAAATGCGCGGAGCCGTCCAGGTGCGAACGAAACCAGACGCCGTCCTCGGTGACGCGCCCCAAACCCTTCAAGCTCATCACCTGGAAGCCGCCACTGTCGGTCAGAATCGGGTGCGGCCAGCCCATGAAGCGGTGCAGTCCGCCCATCTCGCGAACCACTTCGTGCCCGGGCCGAAGATAAAGGTGGTAGGTGTTGGCCAGCAGGATCTCCACGCCCAGGGCTTCGAGCACATCCTGCGTCATGCCCTTCACCGTGCCCGCCGTGCCCACGGGCATGAAGACGGGCGTCTCCACCACGCCGTGCGCCGTGTGCAGCCGCCCCAGCCGCGCTCGCGTGCCTTTGTCGCGCGCCATGATTTCAAATTCCAGTCCCATCGCCGAGGGCAAGCCTAGAAGAAACCTTGGACAGTTGGCAAGCGCAGATTGAAGCTGTACTGGGCAGCAATGCAGGACCCTTCCGTCGGCGGCGCAAGCATGGCGTTCTGTGCGAGCTGTGCGTCGGGGAGAAGCAAGAATCTGCGCGCGGTGATAAGTGCCAGCGGTAGGATAGTGCAGATGATTGGGTCCGTAAGAATGGTGCCGGCGTGACACGCGAGTATTCCACAACCCCGGGTCGCACACATGCCAGAAAGCGGCATGTCTGCGCCACCCGCCGGTTGACTACTTTGGCGTGGACGTTACTGGTGGGAATTTTGTTTGGACAGTTATCCCTCGGCACTGAAGCTGCACGCCGAAAGGACTTGACTACTGCACGCGAATCCCCGGCCGAGATCCAGTCCAGTGCGGGACCCATCTGGAAGTTGGACGTCGGCGCTTTGGGATTTGCAAACCCGCACAGGCCCGAGTCGTCAAGGGGGCCATTCCCGCACGACCCCACCGGTTATCTGGTGGGCGGCCAAATCGTGGTCACTTTTGTGACCAGGGTAGCACCCGAGGGGGTTCCCCGGCGTGATCAGCCGGATGAGTCTTTACCCTTCCGGCTCCACGCGTTGTTCATTGATGCGACGACGGGGAAGGTGCGCACCGACCGTGAGTGGCCGACCGCTTCTGCGAGGTCGTGCGTGCTGCCCTCTCCCGGAGGGAAGTTTCTCGTTTTTACGCCGGACAAGCTGCTGCTCTATTCCCCCAGCCTCGAACTACTGAAGGAGCTTAGTCTATCTTTGCGCAGCCGGGCCACCTGGGAAACCTGGGAGTTACATCCCTCCCCAGCGAGAAAATACCTCCTTATCAGCTACGGTGCCAAGTCAAATGAAAGGTTCGCCGGCACACTCCGACAGGCAAGATTACCCCAGGACCGTGACCTCATAGATCGTACGTCTGCCCAGCTAGAATTAAGTGAAGACCTGGTAGGCACTGAGGAACTCAGCATCCTCGGTAGCTGGACGGTGAAGCTTGGACCCGACTACACCCATCCGCCGACATCGATCTCAGATGAAGGGCTGCTAGTGCTCGGGGAGAAGGTCGAGAGATTCGATCGCCCGTGGCAGCCCGTCTCGGGATTATCAGATCCATTGGGCTTCTTCATCAACGATCAGGTGCTGCTTGCATTAAGATTCAAACTGCCGAGGCTATTGGGCTTTGACCTTAACGACACGCGCGGCCAACTCTTGTTCAAGGAAGATTTCCCGGACAATGGCGAGATCATGGCAGACCCAGTCCGGTGCTCGGCTGGAGGCCAAAGGTTCGCTCTCGCATTTATCAAGGGAAAAGGCGGGATTGCGGCCTTGGACATTGCCCCCCATTACTCCCTGAAGCGCATCATCGTTTTCGACGTAGCGAGTCGCCAGTGGATCTACAAACTGGACGGGAAGCGGCAGCGGATAAAAGAAATCTCTGGGCTCGCCCTTGCGCCCGATGGTACGCAGCTCGGGCTAATCGATCAGGATGGGATCCTTAAAGCGTTCCGCCTCCCCTAGACTAGGCCTGCTGGCGCAGACCGTTGCCTTTGAGGGTCTGCGAGCTCCCGCAGAGAGTCTCTCACCGCGACTGTCCCGCGTGGGCTACGTGATCGCGGCCAGACCCACTTTGCCCAGCACCCAAACTAGCAGTGCGCCCAAGTAGATCATCGAAACGGAAAGTGCCTTGACCTTCCTCCCCGTCACTTCGGAGTAGCCAATGCCGAGCAGGACCAAGGTCCAGACGCTGAAAAGATCGACGGAACTGGCGACCGCCATGAGCGGTTTCGAAGTCTCCAGCGGGTTGAGGAAGAAGCCCAGGTTGGTGGGCGAGGGATTGTTGGGGTTGAAGCGCTCGACATCCCCAAAAAGGATCACCGCGACGGTCATGAGGCTGCTGATGGCGCCCGGCAGGATCGAGTAGGCGGCGACGGAAAGCGAAGTCTTGAACCCGAGCTTGCCGCCGAGAATTCCATTCACGATGGCGAGTCCCAGGGCCGCAACAATGAGGACGAAAATCACCGGCCCCAGCACGGCGACGAGGTGGGTGGTGACCGTGACGAAGGGACTTCCCCGCGAGATCGCCTGCTGCATCTGCTCGGCCGTCATGTTCGAAGCGCGGCCGCTTTGTTCGATGCTGGTTCGGATGATTTGCGCCGCGCCAATCTTCCCCAGCATCGTCTCGATGACCGCCAGCCCGCCGACCACGCCGACGATGAGCGGGAAAATGAATTCCGGCTTGCGGGCGATGTCCTGGAACGCCGCACCGGGGGATATGTAGACGTTCAGCCACCTCCACCAGAACGAGTGCGCTCGTTCCGCGGAGCCAACTCCGGTTTCGACCGTCGGCGTACCCATGAGAAGTCCTCCTGTAGATGTGCTGGTCCATTATGCCTCAACAATGGCCTGTGTCCATAGTTCGAATGCCCATCCGGGCCGCTGGCGCTGCAAAAACCGCCACTGGGTGATTCCTTCTTTGCCAAGCGTCGGAAAGCAGGTTATGTTCGGACTGAGACTATACAACTGAGTTGCATCGTGGCGCGCGCGCGCGGGGCGGCGAAGGCAACGGGAATGACAAGGTATCGAGCGAGTCTGATCCTTTCAGCTTTCTTGCTGACCACTTTGCTCGCGTGGAGTGCGAAGCAGCCGAAGGAAGCGGCTGCTCTGGGATCGGAACTTGCCCGGGCGCCAGCCGCCGCCCGCAAACGGCCGAATCCCCATGCCGGGCATCCCGAGGCCGTCCCGGCCGGAAGGAACCTTTTCGAGCGCCATGGCGCTCAATGCCATGGCAGCGACGGAAGGGGCCGCGAGCAGGCCCCGGACCTGCACTCCTCCGTTGTGCAGCAAGCGGCTCCGGGAACTCTGTTCTGGGTCTTGAAGAACGGCAACCTCAAGGCGGGAATGCCTTCCTGGTCGCGCCTCCCGGACCAGCAACTCTGGCAGTTCGTCAGTTATCGCCGGACACTGGATTCAACCTGGCTCCCTGGTCATGCCCGCTCCAGGGGGACGGCCCCGGTGACCCCGCTCCGCCCGCCGGTTTCTGTTCAGGCTGATCACCGATGAGCCTCGCCGCCTCCCGGAGGCGCGATTTTTCCCCGAGTGGCGATATGAACCTCGCCCTCGTTTTGTACGCGCGCTTCCGAGGAAGTGTTTGCTGAGGATTATTGCTTCTCGAATCTCACTCCGTAGAGGGTTCCCCGCGGGCCGGACCGCGCCCGGACTACAAGGCCGCGCGTCTCGATGGGAACGGGCTTGTCGAGGGAAGGGAGGGTCAGGTACAACACGTCGCCGACCTGATACTGCCGCTTGCCGAGGAAGCAGACGCCGCCTTTGGAAACGTCCAGCGTCTGCGCCACCTCAGATTCGCCGCGAGCGTTCCGGACCCGCAGCAGCATGCTCAACTTCAAACGCTTGTGCTTCCGCCGCTCGTCGACCCGCTCGGCAGCGGGCGAAGTGCGCGGGAGGACCTCCGGCGCCGGGAGGTGCTCACACGGCTGCCAGCGCGTGGTCTCTCCGCAGTGTTCGCAGTGACGGGAAATCATCCCCGTAAAGAGCAGGACGTCGTATTCGATGGAGGAGAGCGGGCTGAGCGCGCCGTTCTTGCAAGCGGCGCAACAGATCAGGGCCTTGGCTTGGAGGTCTTCAGGCGGCAGGGCGAATTCGAGCCCCCAGATGTTACATTCGGGGCAGAGTGTCTCCACGCCCCACTCCCGCCGGCTGCCAAAGACCTCGCGGAGTTCGCCGACCACGCGGAACTGGGTCGCGATGTCATTCTCCAGATTCTTGATGTCGATTCTTTGCTCGGGCAGGAGCACATGCTCCAGGCTGATGCATGCGCCGTGCTTGTTGACGCTGACGGTGACTGTGTCCTCTTCGAAGGGGTCCCACGCCGCGTCGACGCCAGTGACGTGGATGCGCAGAGGAGCAAGGATGCGGTCACTGCGACGCCTTCCGATCGCGTTCATATACGGCCGCCTCCAGGGGCTGGAGTGTTGTGATATTGACTGCGGGCGGCGGAAGCCTCAGTGCCATGAGGTTCGCCGGCGACTCAGTGGCCTTCGCGCCGCAAGCGCTCGTTGGATTGGCTCTCCCTCCAGGATCTTAGGGGGCATTGAGAAGGCTGACAGGCATCCCATCGTGAACAAAAGTCCGACTTCCGACGTGGCAAGCGCTTGCACGCCACACCGAAGCTTCCGTGCTGAGTACCCACGAAGCACCTCGAAGTCAGGCTCTTCGTCCTTGCTCGAAGGACCGGGGGCTAGGATCTCAAATACGCCGCCCCAGGATTGTGTGAATGAGGCTCCGGTCGCTCCCGCGTCCAGAATCTTCCGGAGCACCAAGTTAAGCTACTCACGTCACTGTGATCCCGCCGAAGCGTTATCGTCTGGCACGCATATTCCCGCGAGGCGAGTTGTTTGTCAAGGGGTAATTAGTCTGTCCCTAATTTATCCAAAAGGCTGGAGCCAGACAGAGGATTAAGGCCGTCAATAATGCCGTCGCGCTGAGGCAGGCTGCCAGACCCTGTTCCGCGCCCAGCCGTGAGCATAATCAGCCACCCTGCGGGAACGGAGTTGGCCCACATCCCGACCACAGATTGTGCACTTGTGCTGTGGAGCAGGGCCGACGGTGCGCGTTACTCGCGCACGGTGGCGTCCAGGAAGGCGCGCAGTTTGCGGCTGCGCGAGGGGTGGCGGAGTTTTCGCAAGGCTTTCGCCTCAATCTGCCGGATGCGTTCGCGCGTTACGGCAAAACTCTGTCCGACTTCTTCGAGTGTGTGCTCGCTGCCGTCGTCCAGGCCGAAACGCATCTTGATGACCTTCTCTTCGCGCGGCGTCAGGGTCTTGAGGACGCCTTCGGTCTGTTCCTTCAGGTTGATGTTGATGACGGCCTCGGCGGGTGAAATCACGCCGCGGTCTTCGATGAAGTCTCCCAAGTGGGAATCTTCTTCTTCGCCGATGGGCGTTTCGAGCGAGATGGGTTCCTGCGCGATCTTCAGAACCTTGCGCACTTTGACGACCGGGATGTCCATGCGCTTGGCGATCTCTTCCGAGGTGGGCTCGCGGCCGTATTCCTGCACGAGCTGACGTGAGGTGCGGATCAGCTTGTTGATTGTCTCAATCATGTGCACCGGGATACGGATGGTGCGCGCCTGGTCGGCAATCGCGCGGGTGATGGCCTGGCGGATCCACCACGTGGCGTAGGTAGAGAATTTGTAGCCGCGGCGGTACTCGAACTTGTCCACAGCCTTCATCAGGCCGATATTGCCCTCCTGGATCAGGTCCAGAAACTGCAGCCCGCGGTTGGTATATTTCTTAGCGATGGAAACGACCAAGCGGAGGTTCGCCTCGATGAGCTCGCGCTTCGCGGCCTCGGCTTCCAGTTCGCCGTTGATGATGGTCTGGAAGGTGCGCTTCAGCTCGGCACTCGTGGCGCCGGTCTGCTCCTCGATCTCCGCCAATCGCGCTCGGGCTTGGCGCAATTCCTTGCGCTGATCCTTGTTGCCATTGGTGCGCGTGGCTTCCAGCTTTTTCGTCAGCCGGGAGATGTCGCGTTCCAGCGGGCGCACTTCTTCCACCGCCTGTCGAATCCTCTCGATCAGGCGCTTTCGCTCGACATGCGTGAACTCGACGGAGCGAATCATCTGGGAGATCAGGACCCTCTGTCGTGCCACACCCCAACTGTAACGGCGGTGATCACGCGGGCGCTTGCTGCGCGGGATCGATGCCAGCTTGGTCTTCAGTTGCGCCAGACGCTTGTTGAGGCGCTCCACTTCATCGACCTGGGCGATGACCTCCTGCAGGCGCTCCCCGATCTTCTCTTCGGTCAGGTCGTCGTCGTTGAAGGTGACGACTTCCTTGATGGACCGTTTCCCTTCCTGCAGTGTCCCACGGAGCGCGTACAATTCCTGGACGACGATGGCCGACCGCGACAGCGCCTTCAGGACGTTGACCTGACCCCGCTCGATGCGTTTGGCGATTTCGACCTCGCCCTCGCGGGTGAGCAGCGGCACGGTCCCCATCTCGCGCAGATACATGCGGACGGGATCGTTGGTCTTGTCGAGTGCGCCGGGGGTGAGATCGAGGTCGAGGTCCTCGCCGCCTTCCTCCGCCTTACCTTCTTCGCTTTTCTCCAGCCCCAATTTTTCGGCAGCTTTGGCGCGCGGCGACTCGAGCACCTCGATGCCCGCGTTATCGAACATGGAGAGCAAGTCGTCGAGGTCCTCGGCGGAATGCATGTCGGAGGGAAGAAGGTCATTTACCTCATCGTAGAGGAGGTATCCTTTTTCCTTCCCCATCAAGAGCAGTTTGTTGAGCTGGTCAAACTTATCGTCAAAGGCCAACGGACTGGACCCCCTGAGGGCGAAGAAAAATCATGTTGAACCGCATCGAAAACACAAAGCGACACCCCCTCCCCCGTCGGGCGGTGTCGCGTCCGGCAACCCAAAAGCCATCTTGGGGAGGCAACTCAATCCCCGACAGCCCCACATAGTTTGATGATATTCTACATCAAGTCGTTTGCACCTGGGGAGGAAATTTTCGGTAGTGACTCATTTTGATTTTCTTGGCCCTTGACGACTCTTGGTGTCCTGTCATAATGGCTGCATGAGGCGATCAAGCAAACCACTTCCAAAAGACCCAAACCAATTAGCCGCCGAGATAGTCAGAGTGTCTACTGAGGAAGAGACTCCGAAGCGGTCTGAGGTTTCGGAGTATCTCTCCCAGATCGGGCGCAAGGGAGGTCTGAAAGGTGGGGTAGCTAGGGCACAGAAGCTGTCACCTTCCAGGCGTTCAAGGATAGCGTCTGCCGCAGCTAAGGCACGTTGGAAGACAACAAAGAAGCCCTAAACTTACAGGTCATCTATGTTCAGTTCTTGGTGGGGAGTCCTAATCCTAGCGGTTCTGGTCATCATAGGGTAGATCGCTCCGTGTAAGCTCGGTGGGTGTATTCTTCAAGGTCGGAGACTCGTTTCTGGATAAGAGCATTTTCAGAATCTGAAACTCTTTCAAATTTACCGTTTTCCCCACAAACTATGTCAAGCCCGTTGATTCCTCCACCATGTCGAGGAGCAGCCAATACGGCGTGGGCTGCCAGGGTGACCACAGCGTCCATCGCTCGTATTGTTCCCTTTGTGTAGTAATGTTCGACAATAAACATAGCGGGATTAGCCCTGTCTCCTCCGAATACGACGCCGCCCCCGTTCCCTGAAATAGGTACAATCTGAACATCCCGGAGTGTACCCCCGTAGAAATCTGCGTACCACAATACAAACTTGGGCGGAGTGTTGTTTTCCGATTTGGCAACGGTAATCCTGCATGGGCTCAGGGGGAGAGCACGTCGTTGCCGTAGGGTTTCCGCTCAGCCAGCAGATGTCCGTGACGACCGGCATCGTGAGCAGCGTGCGACCGGGCGCGATTACGTCGGACGTTCGTATCAATCATGGGAACTCGGGCGGCCCACTTCTCAACCTGCGCGGCCAGGTTGTCGGCGTGAACACCTTTCTCGAGACCGACGAAGGAACTGCGGGCGTCAGCGGAGCCGTGACTCTGGTCCCGCTCGCCGCTGTGCTTGAGAGCGCGCGCGCCGCAACAAGGAGCGGTTCGACCGCGGCGAAGAAGCTCCTGCCGCTGCTGCCGTCGCAGGCGTTTCCCATCGCGGTCTTGCGTCAAACAGCGGATACAGCGACCGACGGTTTGTATGACGAAATGGCCAGTCTCGACGCTGACAACTTCACGGTCTCTGTATCGACACCGGTTTCGACTCTGGCAAGCATCACGCGCGTCGAGAACGCACTTTGGGGTGCCAGAACAAGGCGTGAGCGCCAGGCCCCAGCCATCAATCGCGATCGGCTGCGGCAGTTCGCCCCCTACCGGGACTGGACAGAGTACGTGGGCGATGAGACGGCACCCGCCGTGGTTATCGAAATCGTTCCGAAGGTCGGGCGGACGACAGGCACGACGATATCAAACATCCTTGGCGCTGTGGCGGCGGGTTTGACGCGGACGGCCTATGAGCCCGGCACCCAGCACATGGAGTTCAAGGGCGATGTCGAGTGGGTGCGATTCTACCGGAATGGTGATCCAATTGCGCCTGTCCTCGGTGGCAGAACGCCGCAACGCGTATTGGTGAGCAACGCGTTTGTCGAGATGCGCGACGTTGCCTACCGCGGTATCTATGTCTTCCGGCCGGAAGTGTTTGCGCCAGATTCGTCGGGTCGTCCGCCGAGCGTCATCATGGTCATAGGCGACCTCGCTCATCCCACTGATCAGCTGGACTACGAGCTTCCGCCCAATGTGGCTAGCCGGGTGTGGAATGACTTCCTTCCGTACTTTCGAGCCACAGGACAAGGGAGCCTGAGATCCTCCGATCCGACCAAACGGTTCGCAAGCCTCCAGCAGACGTTCTGTGAATCGCGCGACTGCACGGGTGGGGACGCGATCGAGTCAGGACCTGCCTCCCACGTGCGGATCGCGGGATGGGCGACCGACGGCGGCGGCATGCTCGTGAGCTGGGTGCCCCGGGCGTCGCCCGCCTCGAGAGCTGGCCTGCGAGCGGGCGACCTCATAGTCAGCATCGATGGTCGCTCACCTCAGAACGTAAGCGATGTTGTCCGCTCGCTTGAGGAGGCTTCCTCAATTCCTCGAATTCTTTACCGACGCCAAGACCGCCTTGGCTGGGCCGCCGAAGGAACGGACTCCGTCTTCACTGGGCTGCAGCTTGATGCAGAGCGACGGGACGGGAACGGTGTGAAGGTGGCGAGCGTGGCGTTCGGCTCCCGCGCAGCGGCGTCGGGCCTTCGTTCTGGTGACTGCCTCGTGGCGGTAGACGGGCAAGCCGCCCTGACCGTCGAGGCGCTTGAGGGCCTTTTGCAGCGGAACCGGTCTGGGCACTGGCGCCTAGGGATCCAGCGCGGCTCGAGCCAATTGGAGGTCAGTTTCTAGTTCATCGGCAAGGCAAGGGTGGTCGCTCCGTGGCCGGACTGAGCGAGGTATGAGACGCACGAGTCTCTGCGATTTCGAGGATGAGCCCGACAGGCTCGTGCGCCACTCATTCGTCCGCCGCGATGAGTCTACTTCTGATAGTGTGCACCTGGTGTGGTTTGAGCGAATCTTGGATAGCGATGAATCCCAGATTCGCTTCATCATCCGAATCGAATTTGAGTTAGGGCTGACCGACGACCCGCACGATAGCTCTCGTGCAAACGAATCCTACTCGTTCCATGGTGTCGTTCTTGAGGTCATCAACCGGCGAATGCGGCGCTACGACAGCGTCACGTTCGAACCGGACACCGAGCGGCCACAAGTGGTAGGCCAGCACCGCTTGACCATTCGGACGCTCCGTGAGGTGAACCAGCTAGTGCAACTGCTGCGTCCCTCGCTCCACATGCCGCTTTGAGCGATAGCGCGATGGGGCACGACACTCGTGGATCTTGCTGGCGTCAAGCGGGCGCCCGCAGGCTCATGGGTTAACTGCGGTTCTCCGCTCAGTCGTCTGGTGACGGTTGGATACTGGGGTGTTGAGCGCCCGGACGGCTGGTGGCCGCCGTTGAGGCGCATTTCATTAGGCAGCGGCCCTGCGCACTGGATCCGGAAGGAGCACACCCATGACTGACATCGAGTGGCCGGTGGAAGGGCCGCAGGTGGATGTCTGGAACCACCTGCAGACGGGTATTGACCTTGCGGACGAAGAGCTGTCCTCCCTGCCAGACGACCTGCGCCACCTCACCGAGGGATTGGGCAAGGCTTTGGTTGAGATTCGCTCACAGGTCGTCATGGAGTCCGACGATCGGCTGCTCTTGGAGGTCGGCGACGCACTGTTGGCGGAGCCGTGGGTTCGCTACGCGGCCGATCTCCATATTGCCGGCGAGGGCATACATCGTGCTACCACGGCGCTCGACCGCTACCTCGAGATCCAGCCATCTGCCGCTGCGAGGGCGTTGCCGGAACGAGCTCGCTCTCACGTCCGTGAGGCGGTTCACACCTTCATGTTTGGGTTTGATGCGGCTTGCATCGCGCTCTGCCGCGCCTCGCTGGAGCAGGTCCTCAAGGACGCGCTCGTGGCTAGGGCTGCGTACACCGATCCGCAGCTTAAGCGTGAACACCCCACCGCTGGCACCCTGCTTGAGAATGCGAAGCGCGCGAAACTCCTGACCGACGCCTACGACGCCGCGAAGAGGGTCGTGGATCGAGGTGACACGTTGATGCACAGCCACGTGTACGATGGCAAGATCTTGAAGCAGCTGGCGAGCGACTCGGTTCGCGACCTGACATCTGCGATGGTTGAACTACTGGCTGCTGGCTAACCAGAGCTCTTTAGGGCCGGTAGCTTGAGCGGCCTAGGCGCAGTTCGTTAGGTGGCTCGCCGTTGCCCGCCGGCCAGTTCGCCGCCGTCGAATGCTCAGTGACGGATCGTGGCGGGCGGGTCGGCCCGCCGCCGAGGCGCGATTCGTTGGGAAAGAGTCCATATACAGGCCGCCACGGAGCAACCATGCCACTAGTCCCGAGCAAGTACCGCGGCACAACCACGTATTACCACGTCCATTCGGAGCTCGTCCGCGCGGCGCAGTATCGGGGCCTCACGACGTACCAGGATCTGGCGGTCATCATGGCCCTCCCGCCCTCTGGCTCTCACATGGGCTCTGAAGCGGGCCATGTGCTCGGCGAGATCGTCGAAGACGAGGTGGGTGCTGGTCGCCCCATGCTCTCGGCCGTTGCAGTGAGCGTCAGCGGCAGGCCGGGCCCGGGCTTCTTTGGCCTGGCGCGCGACCTTGGCAGGCTTCGCACCGGCGAGGACGAGCAGGCGTTCTGGGAGGCCGAGTGCAAGCGTGTCTATGAAGCTTGGCGGCGGCCGTTGCCCGTAGAGTCACGCTAGGCGCCAGATGCGCCGCCACGCTCTTGTACTTACGCTGCCGCTATTGCTGGCGTGCGCCCGTGTCCCCACGCTGGCCGTTCCGCAGCCAGATACCAGCATCCCCGCGGCACTGCTGGGCAACGACAACGTGCGGTGGGGCTACCCCGGCAGGCGGGGTAGCGTCCTGATCAAGCAGCACTTCGTGATCCCGTACGATAGCCGGTACGAGGTTCCGACCTGGGTTACCTACCACCTCACTCGCGACGAGCTCCAGGGGACTGAGTCTCGCACCAACAACTTCCGCCCAGACTCAAAGCTGCCGCCCGACCAGCGCTCCGAGCTCGTTGACTATCGCAACAGCGGATACGATCGCGGCCACATGGCGCCGGCCGCCGATTTCAAGCGCGACTCGGCCGCCATGTCAGAGACCTTTCTCCTGTCCAACATGGCTCCGCAGAGACCGCGCATGAACCGCGAGATCTGGGCACATCTCGAGGACCAGGTGCGGGCCCTCGTCCAGGCCCGGTGTGGTATCTGGATCTTCACCGGGGCGCTGTACCTCGACAGCCTACAGAACCCGACTGTGCCAACGGACTACATCGGACCGGACAGCATCGCCGTGCCGACTCACTTCTACAAGGTGATCTTGTGCGAGCATCCGGACGGCAGTCACGAGATGTTCGCCTTCGTCTTGCCGAACAGCCTGGCCCCTCAAGGCGAGCCGCGTGACTACGTCGTGAGTGTTGATCGAGTCCAGCACCTGTCAGGACTCGATTTCTTCGCCGTGATGCCGGACAGCGAGGAGCACAGTCTGGAAGCTGTAGTGCGAACCAGTTGGCCAATTCCATGACGGGGCGACGATTCGTGCTAGGCGCACCAATGACGAGCATCTGGTGGCTCGTGTACGCCTGCGTTATGCCTGTCCACGCGTGCGCCGGGCACACCCAGCTGGGCCGGCCACAATGATCGACTCGGCCGGCGATCGCTGGTTCGGCGCCTTCGAGCTCGCGCTCAAGGATACGTTTCCGCATCACTTCGCCGAGGTCGGCGATTGGGAGTATCAGGTCGACCGCAGCGGTCTGACCGTGACCGTGGGCAACCCCAAGGGCGCGCCAAGCGTCACAATCGAGATTCCCCCGAACTACCTCGAGCGGAACGCTTGGCTCCTGGCAGACCTTCTCCTCGAAAGCCTTCGGCGGATGGCGGAGGATGCGGGGTTCGTGAAGCGGTTGCTGTAACCTTGTCGGTCGCCACATCGGTTGCCGGCGGATCCCGGCGCTGAAGTGGCCGACGGGGCCGGGGCGGCAAGGCCGGCCAGATCATCGTTCCCATGCCACCAATGAAGTGGCCCAGGCGTCGCCGGGGCGTCATCTGCGGATCACCGGCCCGATACCCTCCCTCTATACCACGTATCTCAAGCGCTTCGACCTGCAGCGAGCGGAGCGTTTCTTCGAGCTACCTCTTGACTCCGTTACGGCTCATCAGCTTAAGAAGGCTGTCGGGAGGGGTGAGCTCCCCGCTTCGCATCGCGGAGTCCCAAGGAATGGCTCGAGTCCACCTGGACGCGCTCTGGTGGTCGGCGAGCCGCGATTGACGCGGCCTATCGGGAAATGCAGCGGCGGGGGGGGGGATGCGGGCAGGGATGCGCTGGGTAGGTTGCTGCAAGGTAGTGTGGTTGTTGTGCACCCGGTGGGCCCAATAGCCCGCGGCCGAGGCACAGTTCGCTACGTCGCACGGAGGGTCTCGTGAGACAGGACGTTCTCGAGCAGCTCGTTGATGATTACCTCCAGGCGCGCGGCTATTTCACACGGCACAATATCCGGTTTCGGCCCCGGGATACTCATCGCGACTATGTCCGGGCAGTTGACTCGGTAGCTAGTGACATCGACGTGATCGGCGTCGATCCGCGCCGCCGTGGCTCCGCGAAGGTCTGGGCAGTCAGCTGCAAGAGTTGGCAATCCGGGTTCAACGTGAAGTCGCGTCTTGCGGAGCTTGAGCTGAACAAGCGTGTTGGAGGTCGAGACGCCTGGAAGTTCTTCCGCGAACTCATGGTTCCCAAGTGGAGTGACGCCTTTCGCGACGCCGTGGAGCGTGAGACGGGATCGCGGAGGTTCACGTACGTCACCGCGGTCACGCGTTGTACTGGCGACCGGCGCCTATGGGAGGGCCATCCGAGGTTCCGCAAGGCTCTCCGGGGCAATCCTATTCGGCTCCTGTCGCTCGCCGAGATGGTCGCCGAGATTCTGCCGGGCATCACGAAGACACCGGCCAGCTCCGAGATGGGCCGCACGCTGCAGCTCCTCCGTGCGTCAGGCTTCCTGCGACGAGAGCAAGCGGACGGTGCGGCCCACTAACGAGCTTCTGTTGTTGCTGCTGTACCCCGTCTGTCGAAGGTGGCCTCGTGACCAATCCTGCTCCACTCAGTCGCCAACAACTCTACGAAGAGATCTGGGCGGAACCCGTGCACGCCGTCGCTGCGCGCTACGGCATCTCCGACGTGGGGCTCGCCAAGCTCTGCCGTCGGCACCGCATCCCAGTCCCGGGCCGAGGGTACTGGCAACAGGTGCGAGCGGGACAACGTATGCGGCGGCCTCAGTTGCCGCCGCGCGGCAAGTCCGACCCGCCGGACGACGCAGTCATCCTCAATCCGGCAGCTTCCACCTCCGCTGCTGACCAGCGGCCCAAACCTGACCGTCCGCCGGCACCTCCTATCCCTGTACCCCAGACCCTGACCACCCCGCACCCATTGGTAGTGAAGGCCGCCAAGACTCTGCGTGCCTCGGAGCCGGACGCCAAGGGGTTCCTCCACGACGGGACCGCGCACTGCCTCGATATCCGGGTGACGCCCGCCACGCTCGAACGTGCTCTCCTGATCATGGACACGCTCCTCAAGGCGCTCGACGCGCGCCACTATCGTGTCACTGTGGACAGCGAGCACCTCTGGGCTACCATCGCGCGCGTCCGGGACGAGGCGATCGGGTTCTTGATCGAGGAGAGAATCAAGCAGGTCGCGCACCAAGCCACACCCATCGAGGAGCTTGAGTCCAAGCAGTTCTCGTGGCACCCTCGGAAGTATGACTCCCGTCCTTCGGGAGACCTGCGGCTGCGGATCGCAAACGCCCAGTGGCTCGGATTGACGGAGACGTGGGGGGATGGGAAGAAGGGACGTCTGGAACAGTATGTGGGGGCCTTCATCCAGGGGCTCGAGGATGTGTCCGAGGCAAGGAAGGCGCACCGGGTTCAGGAGGAAGAGGCGCGCGTAGCTCGCGAACAGGAGCGGGAGCGAGAATGGGAGCGGCAGCGCCAGCGGCATCTCGAGGAACGGCGTGCGGAGGAGTTGAAGAAGCAGACGAGTCGCTGGCAGGAGGCGCGAGAGCTCAGGGAGTACGTGGCGGCGCTGAAGAACGCGAAGACTGTGGTGATGCGGACGGACCTCGAAGTGACGTCACTGCAGGAGTGGGTGGCCTGGGCGGAGGCCTACGCCGAGAGGCTGGATCCGCTTGAGGTGGGGGGCGGGGCAGGGAGTGAATCCCGCGCAGTGCGGCGTAGCGGCGCGTGCCCTTCTTGGCGGGGTTAGCCCGCCGCCGTCACGGTAAGCGTGACATCGCAGCGGCCCCCAACTTCTTGGGGGGTGTGGGGCAATCAAGGAAACGTTCGCTCGTTGGTGAACCTTCTACCATGAGCCCGCATGATTGAGACCTATCTGGATATTCTCGACGCAGATCCCAGCTACACCCTTGCCGAGGCGTTGGGCGAAGCGCGGAGCGATTTTGAGGACGCCTTCATGGAGTTTTGGGGTGTTAACGCGAAGGGTCCCCCAGATGACCTGTTGGACGACGATTGGCTGGAGGCGAGACGCCTATGGGGACTCTCGCAGCAGATCGCCTCGCTCGGAGCGAGCCTCGTCCAGCGCAAGGGGATCGGCCGCGATCGGATCGCGGAGCCGGAGAGCCTCGCTGCGGAAGTGTCTCGATACGAACAGGCGCTCAAAGAGCTGACCGAGCAAGCCAAGAAGCTGCGACCGGATCTCACTACCTACGACCTGGATTCCAAAAATCCGCGCACCGTCAACGAAGAATTCGCTCCAGTTGTCCCACTCGGTCATGGAAGGTTCCTTTTTTTCAAGAACGATTTGCCGCGCAATTCGTGCAGCGTAGCCCATCAGGAAAAATATCGGGATAAGCGGGATGATCGTTCCGGCCAGCATGATCAAGGATGCGATCAGCAATTGTTTGCGTGAGTACGAGTCCCGTATCGGGAAAAACAAAATCGCTTTTATCTGTTCTGAGTTCATTGAAATTTTCTCCGCGAATTTTCCTGATTATACGTGCAATTTTCTTCTGTCAGGGTTTGGCGGAACATTGATCATTTGCTAGCGATCACGACCAGCACAATACTTGAAGCAATTTCGATTTGTCGAGTTTCAATTTTGAATCCCGCGTTTTCAAGTGGGCGGACTGCACGTTCGCTGATAATATCCATAACGTTTGCTG
>JAIQGB010000043.1 GCA_020072905.1 Terriglobia bacterium
CGGGGGTGGACATGCATTCGGGAGTTTGGTAGGCTTAGGACAAATGGTTTGCTCGGGCAGGGTCGAGCCACTCGGAAGGGCCGCCCAAGGCCGAGCGTTCGTTGCTGGTGCTCTCCCCGACCCGGGCATTATGGCCAGGGCAAGGTGGTAGCGGATGCGGATCAAGTTGTGGGGCGTGCGGGGATCGACGCCGACGCCCGAGCGCCGGAATTCTCGTTATGGCGGCAACACGCCGTGCATCGAGGTTCGCCTCGAAAACGGCACGCTCATCATCCTCGACTGCGGCAGCGGGCTGCGCTCCCTGGGCAAGAGTTTGCTGCGCGAGTTTGGGGAGCACCCCATCCGCGGCTACGTCTTCATGACGCACTTCCACTGGGACCACATTCAGGGCATTCCCTTCTTCTTACCACTTTACAAGAAGGGCAACATCTTCCTGTTTCATTCCGTCCTGCGCAAGGGCCTGGAGCTGCGCGGCGCGGTCGAGGGCCAGATGGTCAATCCGTACTTTCCCGTGGACATGAGTGTGATGGGCGCGGTGCGGCACTTCTTCGACCTCGACGAGCGGCCGATTGACTTGAACGGCGCGATCATCAGTTCCGCGCCGCTCAACCATCCGCAGGAATGTGTGGCGTACCGCGTGGACGCCGACGGCGCTTCCTTCGTGCTGGCCACCGACACCGAACCCGGCTCACCTTTCCACGATCGCTCCGTGCGGGAGCTCGCCCGCGGCGCCGATGTCCTCGTCTATGACGCCCAGTACACGCCCGAGCAGTTGCAGGGCGACAAGAAAGGCTGGGGGCACAGTAGCTGGCTGGAGGGAACGCGCGTCGCCAAGGAATGTGGTGTGAAGCAGCTCATCCTCTTCCACCACGATCCCGACAACGACGACGCCTTTGTGGATGGCTTGGTGGAAAAAGCCCGGCAGGAGTTTCCTCACGTCACGGGCGCGGCGGAGGGCATGGAGATCGAGCTGCCCGGCGGCACCATCGAGCAGGCGAAGATCACGGAGGGATTCGAACGCCGCCGCGACCGCCGCTATCAGATTCAGCTCCCCGTGCGCGTGGACCGGAAGGCCGACAGCACCGCGTCGGAGCAGGCGGAGGGCATCTCCCAGGACCTTTCCCGCTCGGGCATCTACTTCGTCACGCCCGCCGACATGTCTCCCGAACAACCGTTCGAACTGGAAGTGGTCCTGCCCGATGAGCTCACCCAGCGCGGTGACTTGGCTTTCCGCTTCGTGGCCGAGCCGGTCCGCATGGAGCGGCTGAACGGTGCCGCCGGCTTCCAGGAGCCCGTGCAAGGGGTGGCGGCGCGTCGTCTGGGCGGCAAAGACAGAACCGAAAACACCGCCATCGGAATACCACTCCCCGCGGCAGTCACATCCGTTGCCCGCAAGCGGCCCCGCAAATCCTGACGCGGCCCCTCTGCCGGGCGGTCCGCTCAATCTGCGAAAAAACCAACAAGTTTGTCGTACACGGTGGGGAGATCTTCCGGCTGGACGCGCGTCTCGCCAATGACCGTCATGAAGCTCGAGTCGCCGGTCCAGCGGGGAAGCAGGTGGAGATGGAGGTGGTCGGCCACGCCCGCGCCGGCGCAGCGGCCGAGGTTCATGCCGAGGTTGTATCCTTCCGGATGATACGTACTTTCGAGCGCCGAGTGAACGCGCTGGGCGAGCTCCATCATTTCTCTCAGGGTTTCCCCATCCAGGCCGGTGAGCGTGCCCCGGTGCGCGTAAGGGGAGATCATCGAATGGCCGGTAGTGTAGGGAAAGAGGTTGAGCAGAACGAAGTTGAGACGCCCGCGGTAAAGGACCAGATGCTCGCGGTCGCGGGAGGGATCCGCCGCGGCCATCTGGCAGAAGATGCACCCCTCCGCATTCACCCCTTCGCTGACGTAGCGGAATCGCCAGGGGCTCCAGAGGATGTCCATAGGCGGGTGCCGCCGCCCGCGAGGGAGAACGCTACGCGGGCGGAGCCTCCTGGGGCGCCGGCGGCGCACTCGGTTCCGGCGGGGGGACCGCGGCGGCTTCGCCGGTATTGACCAGGTCCTTCAGTTCCTTGCTGGGCTTGAAATAGGGGATCTTCTTGGCGGGGACGTCCACGCGCGCGCCGGTCTTGGGATTGCGCCCGATGCGCGGCTTGCGCTGACGCGTGCGAAAGCTTCCGAAGCCGCGGATTTCGATCTTCTCGCCGCCGCGCAGGCTCTTCACGATGCTCTCGAAGATGGTTTCCACGATGGTCTCGGAATCCTTGCGGCTCATTTCCACGGCCCGGGAAACGTCTTCGATCAATTCAGCTTTGGTCATGTTCAACTCCCGACGCAAGATTTGATTCCACGGCTGGTGCTGTTGCAATTCAGTCGGCCAATCTTCGACAGCCGGAAGCACCGGAAGGAGGCTGGCGCGCGGGCCGGAATGCACAGCCCCAACCAGTTGGAACGGCACTAGGGTGTTGCCGGTTCCGTCGTCGCCGCGGCCCCCACGTCCTCACTTGCGGCCGGCGCCTGTGGAGCTCCGGATGTGGGCGCGGCCTCGCTGCCAGCCACCGCCGGCGATGCTTCCGGGGTCGCCGGCTGCTCGACGCCCTTCATACTGAGACCGATTTTCTTCTCCGCGGGGTTCAGGCGCAAGATGCGGAATCGATATTGTCTCCCCACTTCGAGCCGGCTGGCCCCGCTGTGGCCCTCGTTCATCTCCGAGGTATGACAGAGACCTTCCACGCCCTCTTCAATCTCCACGAACGCCCCGAACGACGCCAAGCGCGTCACCTTGCCGCCCACCACGTCGCCCACCTGCGCGCGCGTACAGAATTCCGTCCACACGTCCGGTTTCAATTGCTTGAAGCCCAGAGAGATGCGACGCTTTTCGGCGTCGAGGCCGAGGATCACCACTTGAATCCTCTGGCCCTTTTTCAGGACTTCGGAGGGATGCTGGACGTCCCTGGTCCAGGAGAGGTTGGAGAGGTGGATCAGCCCGTCCACGCCCTCTTCGATTTCCACGAAGGCGCCAAACTCCGTGAGGTTGCGAACCCGGCCTTCGACGACCGTGCCGGGAGCGAAGCGCGCGGTCAGGGTCGTCCACGGATCGGGCAGCGTATGCTTGAGGCTGAGCGAGATGCGCCGCTGCCCGGCGTTCACGTCGAGCACGGCCACCTCGACGCGGTCGCCGACGCTGACGATCTTGGAAGGATGCCTCATCCGCTTGCTCCAAGTCATCTCCGAGACGTGAATCAGCCCCTCCACGCCCGGCTTGAGCTCCACAAAAACTCCGTAGTCCACCACGCCCACCACGCGGCCAGTGGCGCGGTCGCCGGGGTGATACGCATCCGGGACGCCTTCCCAGGGGTCCGGCGAGAGCTGCTTCAGCCCGAGTGAGATGCGGCCCTTCTCCGCATCATACTTGAGAACTTTGACGCGGATTTCCTGCCCCGTGTGCACAATTTCGGAAGGGTGCCCCACGCGGCCCCAGGAGAGGTCCGTGATGTGGAGCAGGCCGTCCATCCCGCCGAGATCCACGAAGACGCCGTAGTCGGTCAGGTTCTTGACCCGCCCGGTGAGTTCCTCGCCCACGCGAAGCTGCTCGAGCAACCGCGCCTTCCGCTGGGCCAGCTCCTCCTCGAGCGCCAGCTTGCGGCTGACCACGGCGTTGTTCCTCTTGCGGTTGAGCTTGATGATCTTGCAGGAAATCTCCTGGCCGACCAGCGACTCCAGGTCGTAGTGCGGCCGCAGGTCCACGTGCGAGCCGGGCAAGAAAGCCGGGATGCCGATATCCACGGTCAGCCCGCCCTTGATGCGCTCGACGACGCGGCCGGTGAGGGTCCGCTGCGCCTCGAACGCGCTCTCGATGTCTTCCCAGGCCTTGCGCCCCGCCGCCTTCTGATAGGAGAGGGCGACGGTGCCCTCCTGCTCGTTGTACTGCTCGATGAGGACGTGAACGACGTCGCCCGGCGCGACCTCCACCTGCCCGTTGCCGCTCTGGAACTCACGGCGCGGAATCGTGCCCTCACACTTCAGGCCGACATCCAACACGACTTCGCTGTCGGTGAGCTTGATGATGGTGGCGGGAACGATTTCGCCCGGCGCGACGGTGGGCAGGGCATCCACGCTGTCCAACAGATTGCCGATTTCGCCGGACTCGGACGGACTAGGGTTGGGCTCCGCAGGCTCGTGCGTCGAGTCCTCCGACGTTCCCGCGGGCACCGCTGCCACGCCGTTCAAGAGGTCGCCGATTTCGGCCGGCTCAGCCGGACTAAGGTTGGGCTCCGCAGGCTCGTGCGTCGAGTCCTCTGGCGTTCCCGTGTCGACCGAGGAACTCCGGTTCTCTTCCGAGGACATTACCTTCCTCCTCACCCACAGACCCGACGCAGGCTTCCAAGGGAGCTTCCATTCTACCGTCCTGCCAAAAGGGAAGTCAACGAGGTGAGCGAGCCAATTCGCCGAGACATTTCACGATGCGATGGAGCCGGGGTTTGGGTGATCGGCGATGCCTTGCGGGTTGGTGCTGGAGTAGCGGTCTGCGCCGCCCGGCTATTCCACGTGGAAGCGGTAGCCGGCTTGTTTGACGGCCTTGCGGAAGTCGTCGGAATCCATCTGGACGAGCTTGCACATCTCGTAGAGGCGGGAGCGGAAGGTGGCTCCGAACTGGTTGAGGGAGCGCTCGACGTCGGACACCTTCTCGCCCGAGGGCATGTGGACCTCGCGCCGCCCCACGGTTTCCCCGAAGGGCAGCGTGGTGGTGATGAGCGTCACCTTCTTCTGGTTGTAGCGCGAGTTGATGATGTAGGCGAGCGTTTCCTTAACCCAGTCGCTGGGATTCACCGCGGCAAGCTCGTCAAGCAGCAGGACTTCGGTGTCGAGCACGGGCTGGAGCACGCGCAGCTCGGAAGTTTGCGACACGGGATTCCAACTGTCCTGGATTTCCTTGAGCAGGTCGCGGAAATCGTAGAAGAGGCATTCGACCCCTTTACGCAGGATCAGCTCTCGCAGGAGGGCCACGGCCAGATGCGTCTTGCCCACGCCCGTCGGGCCGACGAAGAGCAGCCCGAAATCGACCGGGTACTCCTCGACGAAGCGCTGCGCCGACGTGCGTGCCCACTCGAGACTGCGGTTGGGCTCGCCGCCGCGGTCCTTGCGGATGTTGAAGCTCTCGAAATCACAGTGCTCGTAGCGACGCGGAATCCGCGCGAGCTGCATCAGCCGCTCGGCGCGCTGGATCTCATGGCAGTCGCAGCGCACCATGCGGCGCACGCCGTCCGCTTCCACCGGCTTCCAGCCGGTCCCTTGACACGTCGGGCAGTCTTTTCTCGCCATGGCAGGAAGATGATTCTAAATCAGCACAGCCCGACGGGGACAGCAAAAAGATAGGACGGGCAGGCGGCGAAACCGCATTGCCGGCAGGTCGCGAGGCGGGGTGCGGGGGGCCAGGAGAATACACATATTTTCAGGAAAATGGTGTATACTGCGCCCATGAGCAGGACGAATGTCGAACTCGATGATAAGCTCATCCGCCGAGCCCAGAGGCTGACTCGCCTGCGCACCAAACGCGCGGTCGTGCATCGCGCGCTCGAAACGCTCGTCCGCACTGAAAGCCGGAAGGGAATCCTGCATTATTACGGAAGCGGCATCTGGACGGGCAGTCTCAAGGCCATGCGCCGGGACCGCGTGTGATCCTCGTCGACACCTCCGTTTGGATCGACTTCTTTAATCGGCGACCGGGCGAGGCCGGCCGGGAACTCCGCCGACTCATCGCGGAGGCCGAGCCCGTGGTCCTGACCGGGGTCGTCGTCCTGGAAGTGTTGCAGGGCCTGACGCGCGATGTCGAGGCTATTGAAGCTTACTTGGCCCAGTGGGACATGCTCGAGCCGCAAGGAATGGAAA
Source organism: Terriglobia bacterium (assembly GCA_020072905.1). Taxonomy (GTDB): domain Bacteria; phylum Acidobacteriota; class Terriglobia; order UBA7540; family UBA7540; genus JAIQGB01. The sequence continues at coordinate 5,875 of JAIQGB010000043.1, forward strand.
CCTATCGCCGTGCCGCTGCGCTCTTCCGCCAGGCACGCGGGAGGGGGATTGCGTTAACTACCATCGACACGCTTATCGCCACTCTCGTCCTCGAGAATGGCGCCGTGCTCTTTACTCTCGACCGCGATTTCACCCGCCTCGCGCGCTTCACTCCTCTGAGGCTGCACCGGCCAGACTGACGGATGATGAACGATGGGCTATAAACGCCCGAGTGTCATGTGGAGCACACGTTCATCGTTCATCGTTCTTTTTCGCGCGGATCAGGTAGGGCGGGGCGATGCGGACCAGCGCGTTCTGGAATTTCGACTGGTCCTCGGGCGGGCGGCCCAGCAGTTCCTTCTGCACAAACTCCACGAAGGCCTGCATCTCTTTTTCCATGACCGCCATGCGCTTGCGCATGTTGAGAATGACCTCCACTCCCGCCAGGTTGACGCCCAGGTTGCGCGTGAGCTTGAGGATGAGTTCGAGCTGCTCCAGATCTTCCTGCCCGTAGAGGCGCGTGTTGCCGTCGCTGCGGGAGGGAATGAGCAGCCCTTCGCGCTCGTAGAGCCGTAGCGTCTGCGGGTGGATGTCGTACATCTCCGCCACCGCGCTGATCATGTAGCCGGCCTTGCCGCGGGTTTTGTGTCCTCTAGGCATAATAAAACCGGAAGTCAGAAGTCAGGAGTCAGAAGTCAGAATCAAATGCTAAGGTCCGACGCCTGGCCCTCCGGGGTCGTGACTGTCAACTGTCGACTGTTGACTGTCAACTATGCTTTTTCAGGTCCTTCCTCGGATCGTCCGGATTCAGCCGTGCGAGTTCGCGCAGAATCTCTTTGCTTCGCTCGTCGGCCACCTTGGGAACGACGACCTGCACTTCGACGAATTGATCGCCGCGCACGCTGGCGCGCAGCGAGGGTGCGCCCTTGCCGCGCAGGCGCAGTTTCTGGCCACTCTGCGTGCCGGGCGGAATCTTGATGGTGGTTGGGCCGTCGATGGTGGGCACTTCAACCTTGGCCCCCAGCGCCGCTTCCGTGAACGTCACGGGGACTTTGATGTAGATGTTGTCGCCCTTGCGCTCGAAGAGTGGATGCGTTTCGACCTCGGTGACGATGTAGAGGTCGCCCGAGCCGCCACCGCGGACGCCCGCGTTGCCTTTCCCCGGAACGCGGACTCGCGAGCCGGTATCCACGCCCGCCGGAATGCGCACGTCGAAGGTCTCCGGTCGCCGAATCTCGCCCGAGCCACCGCAGGCGGGGCAGCGCCGCTTCTGCTTGCCCGTCCCGCGGCAGTCCGGGCAGACCATCGAAAAACGCATTGCGCCCGCCTGTCGCGTCGCTTTGCCCGAACCCCCGCAGGTGGAGCAGGTGACCGCCGCGCCGCCCGCCGAGCCGGTCCCGTTGCAGGTCGAGCAGGGAGACGCGCGCGCCACCGTCAGCCGAATCTGCGTGCCGCGAATCGCCTCCCAGAAACCCAGATGGAGATGGTGCTCGAGGTCCCCGCCCTTTTCGGGCCCCTCGCGCTCCGCTGCGGCTTCGCGGCCGCGCGAAAAGACCTGCGAGAACAGGTCCTTGAACGACGAGCCGAAGCCGCCGCCCTTTTCTTCGCCGCCGGTGAAGTCGGAGAAATCGAATCCGGAAAAGTCGACGCCCGGGGCGCCGCCTCCACTCGGGGAGGGCTGGCCGTAGCCGCCGGGCGGAATGTTGTCCGAGTAGAAGCCGTACTGGTCGTAGATCTGCCGCTTCTTCTCGTCGCCGAGGACGTCGTAGGCTTCCTGAATCTCCTTGAACTTCTCTTCTGCGGACTTGTTGCCGGGATTGACGTCAGGATGATGCTTGCGCGCCAGACGCCGGTACGCCTTGCGGATCTGCTCGGGCTTCGCGCTGCGCTCGACGCCCAGCGTCGCGTAGTAGTCTTTTTGTGTTCCGACGGGCATAAAAGCAGTCGACAGCGCTCAGCGGTCAGGCATCACATACGGGGGCTTCAGCGACGACCAAACACCCCCTACTCCGGAATTCCCTGAAGCGCCGTCCCAATGCTTGCTCCCATCAAGAATCTAGGATACTTTGGTGACTGGAGCCATTCATGGGGCAAACGGTAGAGGTTCCTGCCGAGCTTTTCAGCAAATTCCTTCGCGCCAGCGAAGCGCTGGACGATTTGCACGATGCCTTTGAGGATTTTCTGATCCTGCACAACCCGGGTTTGCTTCGAAAGCTTCGCAAGGCTCGGCGTGAGCAACTTGCGGGCAAGACCCGGTCCTGGGAAGAATTCAAACGAGAGTCCACTCGCTTGGCAAGGCGACATCGTTAAATCCTTACTCCCTCGCCGGATTCCCCGCCCCTCATTCTTCCGAAGATTCCTCTTGACAGAACATGATATCCAGAAACTAGGCTGTCGGGGATGAGCAGTGTCTATCGGATTGACACAACCCCCCGGTTCGAAAGGGATTTCAACAAACTCGACCGCGCTGTGGCTCGCCGCGTGATGAAGAAGATTGACTACCTCGCGGCGCATCCTGAAACCGTCGCGCAGCCCCTGCGAAATTTGCCCTCCGAGTTGGTCGGCCTTCACAAGTACCGACTTGGGGACTACAGGATTCTTTTGTGGGTAGATCGCCGGAACCAAGTGATCACCCTCTTCGCCGTCGCGCATCGAAGTGAGATCTATCGGAACCTCTAAGTGATCCACGTTGTGGATTTCCCGTGAATCCCAACCTTTCAATTCTTGCTGACCTTCAAAGACTCACCCAGGTGGTCCGGGCAGCGGGAGAGCATCCACTCCTGCAAGTGGGCACGAATCTCCTCGGCGAGCGGGGAGTTCAGCAGCCCCGTGTCAATTTCAATCTCCATGAACTGTCGCCGATGGCATTTCGGGCATTCGATACCGACCTGGGCTCGTTGTTCCACGTGTTCTCCTGTGGAGACGGCCCGAGGGGCCGTCTCACAGCGAGAGACGCTCCACCGGAGCGTCCCCATGGCGGTCAAAGACCACCGCTACAGAAAAGCCGCAGCATTGAACAGCGAATGCTGCGCTACGGAGGCTGCAATCTGTTCCCTGTAACCTGTCCCCTGTTCCCTAGCTTTTCTTCTTGTCGTCGTCCACCACTTCGGCGTCAATCACCTCTCCTTCGCCCTTTGACTTGCCGCGAGCCCCGCCCGCGGCCGAGGCGCCGGGCTCAGCACCCGCTCCTCCTCCCGGCGGCGACTGTCCCGCTGCGGTCTGCTTGTACATGGCCTCGGCGAGCTTGTGGGAGGCTGTCGTCAGGCGTTCCACCGCGGAGTTGATCTTCGAAACGTCGCCTTCCTGGATGGCCTTCTTGGCTTCCTCGAGCGCCGACTCGATGTTCTTGGCGTCGTCCTCGGAGATCTTGGCGCGATTCTCCTTGAGCATCTTCTCGACCGAATAGACCATCGCGTCGGCGCGGTTCTTGACCTCGACCTCGTCCTTGCGCTGGCGGTCTTCATCGGCGTGGAGCTCGCCTTCCTTGGTCATGCGCTCGACTTCGTCCTTCGCGAGGCCGCTCGAGCTGGTGATGGTGATCTTCTGCTCCTGGCCCGTGCCCAGGTCTTTGGCCGAAACGTTGAGGATGCCGTTGGCGTCGATGTCGAAGGTGACCTCAATCTGCGGCAAGCCGCGCGGCGCGGGGGGAATGCCCACCAGATGGAATTTGCCCAGCGTGCGGTTGTCGCGCGCCATCTGCCGCTCGCCCTGCAGGACGTGAATCTCCACCGAAGTCTGATTGTCGGCCGCCGTCGAGAAGGTCTCCGTCTTGCGGGTGGGGATCGTGGTGTTGCGCTGGATGAGAGGCGTCAGGATTCCGCCGAGTGTTTCCACGCCGAGCGTTAGCGGGGTCACATCGAGCAGCAGCAGGTCCTTCACCTCGCCGCCCAGCACGCCGGCCTGGACTGCGGCGCCGACCGCGACGACCTCGTCCGGATTGACGCCCTTGTGTGGTTCTTTGCCACCAAAAAGGTCTTTCACGATCTGCTGGACGCGCGGGATGCGCGTTGAACCACCCACCAGCACCACTTCGTCGATTTTTTCCGGACCGAACCCGGCGTCCTTGAGGGCCTGCCGGACCGGGGCCACCGAGCGCTGGAGGATGTCCTCGCACATCTGCTCGAAGCGCGCGCGCGTCAGCTTCAACGCCAAGTGCTTGGGGCCGGAAGCGTCGGCGGTGACGAAGGGCAGGTTGATTTCAGTTTCGAGCACCGTCGAGAGTTCCATCTTGGCCTTCTCGGCTGCTTCCTTCAGGCGTTGCAGGGCCATGCGATCCTTGGCGAGGTCGATGCCTTGGTCCTTGCGGAACTCGTCCACAATCCAGTCCATGATGCGCTTGTCGATGTCGTCGCCACCTAGGTGCGTGTCGCCGTTGGTGGACTTTACTTCCACCACGCCTTCACCGACCTCCAGGATCGAGATGTCGAAGGTGCCGCCGCCAAAATCGTAGACGGCGATCGTCTCGTCCTTCTTTTTGTCGAGGCCGTAGGCGAGCGCCGCTGCCGTCGGCTCGTTGACAATGCGCAGAACTTCCAATCCGGCGATGCGCCCGGCGTCCTTGGTGGCCTGCCGCTGGCTGTCGTTGAAATACGCTGGGACGGTAATTACCGCCTGCGTGATCTTCTCGCCCAAATACTGCTCGGCGGCATCCTTCATCTTCTGAAGGATAATGGCCGAGATCTCGGGCGGGGAATATTCCTTCCCCAGCGCCACGACGCGCGCGTCACCGTGCGGCCCCGCAACGACTTTGTAGGGCACAGTCTTGATTTCACTTTGCACTTCGTCGTAGCGGCGTCCCATGAACCGCTTGATGGAGTAAACCGTGTTCTCCGGGTTGGTGATGGCTTGGCGCTTGGCGACCTGCCCCACCAGACGCTCGCCGGATTTGGTGAACGCCACTACGGACGGCGTGGTCCGCCCTCCCTCGGGATTGGTAATAACAGACGGTTCGCCGCCTTCCATGATTGCCACCACCGAGTTGGTCGTCCCGAGGTCGATGCCGATGAGCTTGCCCATACCGTTTGCCTCCTCGCTAGGTTCGAAAAAGCCTTCGCCCCAAAACTATCCTATATTGCGTTAGATGCTTTCCCTTAGTCGCCCGTTATAATAAATATTGAGTGTCGATGCGTCAAGCGAAATATGTAAGTTAAAGAAAAATAATGATTAATCTCCGTTGTGAAATCACGTCCATAGAAGGTAGGACGACCCTGTGGCATGACCAGCTATTTCCCCTCCCTGGTCCCCTCGCTGGCGTATAAGCAGCTTACACAATTGGAGCCTTTTGGTTTATCCTTCCCGCTCTGGAGGACAGCCATGCCTGCAAAGAAACCCCGCCCCGAATACACCCCAGAGCACGCCCGAGGAGGAATTAAGGCGAGCCTCCCGGAAATTGAAACCTGGCCCAACCAGTATCGCGGTTATGAAATCACCGTTACGATTCCGGAGTACACTTCCATCTGCCCGCGCACGGGTCTGCCGGATTTTGGCACGATCACGATCCACTACATGCCCGAGAAGCTCTGCCTGGAGCTGAAGTCGCTGAAGTACTACATTCTCGGCTATCGCAACCTGGGAATCTTCTACGAAAATGCCGTGAATCGCATTCTGGACGATGCGGCGCGCTCGTGCCGTCCCAAATGGATGGTGGTGCGTGGGGAATTCACCACGCGCGGCGGCATGCGGACTAATGTCGAGGTGCGTTACCCACGCAAGCGATAACCCGCCCCGCTTCCCAACTTCAAATTGACCGGTTGCGCCAAGGCGGCCTAAAGTCTGAAATCTTCGGAGGCCTATGAAGATCGCGTTCTTTGAACTGGAAGATTGGGAACAAGCCGAGCTCAAGACGGGCCTGTTTGAGGGGCACGAGCTACACCTTTCGACCGAGGCCTTTAGCGAGCGGACTCTTCCGGAGGAACACGACGCGGAGATCGTCTCAGTGTTTGTCCACTCCGCGCTCAATCGGGCGGCGCTCGACAAGCTTCCCAACCTGAAGTTCATCGCCACGCGCTCGACGGGCTTTGACCACATTGACCTGGAGTGTTGCCGCGAGCGCGGGATTTTGGTTTCGAACGTCCCCTCCTACGGCGAGAACACGGTTGCCGAGCATACCTTCGCGCTGATTCTCGCCCTCTCGCGCAACATTCACAAAGCCTTCGTTCATACCTTGGCGCGCGACATTCCTTTCGCGGAGCTCCGCGGGTTCGATCTGGCCGGCAAAACGCTGGGCGTAGTGGGCGCAGGACGCATCGGTCTGCACGTCATCAAAATCGCCAAAGGCTTCGGGATGCACGTGGTCGCCTTCGACGTCCGCCAGGAGCCGTTGCTGGCAGAAGTCTTGAACTTTCGCTACGCCACGTTGGATGAATTGCTGCGTGTTGCCGACATCGTGACGCTGCACTGCCCGTATTCCCCCAAGACGCATCACCTGATCAACCCGGAGAACATCCACGGCCTCAAACGTGGGGCGCTGCTCATCAACACGGCGCGCGGCGGGCTGATTGACCCCGCGGCGCTCACTCAGGCGCTGGACGAGGGAATCCTGGCCGGCGCGGCGCTCGACGTCCTGGAAGGGGAAGAACTGCTCAAGGATGAGCGGCAGATCCTCGCTCAGCCGTTGGCTCAGGACAAGCTCCGCACTCTCCTGCTCAACCATTCGCTGCTCAACCGCGACAACGTCGTCATCACGCCCCACATCGCCTTCAACAGTCGCGAGGCGGTGCAACGCATCCTGGAAACCACCTTCGAGAACCTTCGCGCCTTCCTCGCCGGTCGGCCGCGTAATTTAGTTGCCGCCCGTTGACTTCTGTCACAGCCAAGGATCTGGGTTAGGGGGCAGAATGATTACCGGGAGCAAATCCCAAAAGGCCTGGCGACGGGATATGCCCAGCGGAACGCTAGTCCTCCCAGTTGCAACGGTAGTTGCAACTGGAGAATAAAATTGAACTGACACTTAGTCCGATGCGCCACGCGTTTGGTAGTGGCCTTGCTGGCAGGTGTAAGCAGGACGACTTGCTGCGGATTCGGACGCACCCATGACCCTCGATCAGGCAAGAAACCACTCCTTCCTAAGAATCCTCTTGATTTCAGACGATTGGGCGACACGGCGGTCGCTAAACCAGCTCGGTCTCTATGCCGGGGAGCGTGTCCACGTGGTTCGCAGGGCGCCATTCGGGGGACCGCTGGTGATCGAAAACCGCAACAGTCGAGTTGCAATCAGCAGGCAACTGGCAGAAAGAATCCGGGTTGAAGTCATCCCGTGAAGATCGCCCTCGTCGGCCAGCCCAATTCCGGTAAGAGCACGATATTCAACGCCGTAGCGGGCTACCGCTCCCTCACCTCGAATTTCTCCGGCACCACCGTTGAATACACCAGCGGTCGCGCGCGTGTCGTGGGGGAAGTGATCGAACTCGTTGACCTGCCCGGCCTTTACTCCCTGAATCCCGCCAATACCGCCGAAACCTGCACCCGGGAATTCCTCCTCGCGGGCGATGGGGACGTTCTGGTGAACGTGCTCGACGCTTCGCAACTTGCGCGCAGCCTGGAACTCACGCTCGAGCTGACGGAACTCGAAGCGCCGTTGGTCGTCTGCTTGAACATGATGGACGAGGCGACGCGCAAGGGCCTGTCGATCGATGTCAAGGCGCTCGAGAAGGCTTTGGGCGTTCCGGTCGTCGAGGCGATTGCCGCGCGCGGGCAGGGCATTGTGGAGACTTTCGTCGCGGCGATGGAGCTTCATCGTCGCGGCCCGAGGGTTTTCTCCCCGGCCTTCTCCTACGTGCCGGATGTCGAAGCGGTTGTGGATGGGCTCGCGGGAACCCTTGCGCAAGAGGACATGTCCATTCCCGCTACGGACGCGCCCATAGCCCTTCAAACGGACGCATCACGCTGCGCCGCCCCTACATCGGCTATCGGCACGTGCATCGCGGCCGAGCTCGCGGTCGGAACCGCTCGATTCCCCAATCCCCGGTTCCGCGCGCTCCAGCTTTTGCAGAGCGATCCTCTCCGTGTGGCGTTCCTTCCGGCCGCCACAGCGGATGCCGTGGAGTGGGCGCGGCGAGAAATGCTGCGCGCGAGCGGGCAGCCCGCAGACATGGTGATCTCCTCGGCGCGGCACGCCGCCTGCCTGAATCTCTTCGAGCGCGTCGCCACGGTCAGCAAGCCGCACGGCGACTGGCGCGAACGAGTGGACCGCTGGCTGATGCACCCTTTCTGGGGCTACGTGTTCCTGGCGCTGATCTTCCTGGGCTTCTTCCGACTGGTGTTCAGTCTGGGGCAACTGGGTGAAGCGCACATCCTCGCCGCGTTCGAAAGCCTCATCGCCGACGTGGGCCGTTTCCTCGCCCCGAACGGCTGGCCGTTTGCCCTGGTGAAGGGAGCGCTGCTGGGCACCGCGGGCGCGTTCGCCATCGTGCTGCCCTATTTGGTGCCGTTCCTGGTGGGCCTCTCGATCCTCGAAGACGTTGGGTATCTGGCGCGCGTCGGCTATCTGATGGACGCGGCCATGCACCGCCTGGGACTTCACGGCACGGCGACCATTCCGGTGCTGCTCGGCTACGGGTGCAGCGTGCCGGCGGTGATGGCGACGCGCATCCTCACTTCGCGCCGCGACCGCTTCGTCGCCGCCTTTCTAGCCGTGCTGGTGCCATGCTCGGCGCGCATGACCGTCATCATGGCGCTCACGGGGTTCTACCTGGGTGCCTACTGGGCGCTGGCGATTTACGCGCTCAACCTCGCCGTCGTCGCGTTGGCGGGACACGTTCTCGCCAAGATCTGGCCAGAGGTTGCACCGGGTCTGCTGATGGAAGTGCCGCCCTACCACCATCCCGCCGCGCGCGTGGTGATTCTCAAAACCTGGTGGCGTCTGCGCGAGTTCGTGGTGGTGGCGCTGCCGTTGCTGGTAGTGGGGAGCGCCGTCCTGGGATTGATTGAGTTCTTCGGCTGGCAGCCGCTGATCAACCGGGCGCTTTCACCGCTGACGGCGCTGTTGGGGCTCCCCGCCGCCGTGGGCCTGACGCTCATCTTCGGCGTGCTGCGCAAGGAGCTCTCGCTGCTGATGCTCATGCAGGCGGTGGGAACAACTGACGTGGGATCGGTAATGACGACAGCTCAGATCGTCATCTTCACTCTTTTCGTGACTTTCTACCTGCCCTGCCTCGCCACGCTGGCCTCGATGGTGCGCGAGCTGGACCGTAAGCTCACCATTGCGGCGTCGGCAGCGCTGCTCGCCCTGGCCATTGTGGTCAGTCTGTTGGCACGGGGAGTCTTCTACTTCCTGTAGCGACGGTCTATGGCCGCCGCCTTGCACATAGCGCGCATCGAGCGCCGGGGCGACGGAACTGGTCCGTCAAGATCCATCAACGACGGGCTACGCTTTCTGGCTCTTTGCGGCTACATAACCCGAAGTGGCAACGACAATCACCAGAAAAAGCAGGCCGCCCTTGAAAAGGGTCATATACCCGAGCGACCCGAAGCGGTCGGGCAGCACCTTCAAGAACTCCAGACCTTTCCAGACCATGGCGAGCAGGGAGCAAGCCAAGCCCAACAAGTAGCTCCAGTGGGCGATGTGGTTTTCCATCGGGAATCTCCTTTCAGCGGCACGTCAAGCAGCGTTCTGGATCAAGAGTTGGGCTTAAGTTATGCCTTCGCAGGGTCTCTGTCAAATGCGCGGCGGGAAGGACACGAGAATTCGGGCTGGGAGATGGCACGCACATCCGGCTGGCCCTGCGGGCCCCGACCCAAGTGGGCTATAATCTCGCCAGAAGGGCGTTCCGCATGTCCGTCACGACGCGCAAAACGAGCTCGCGATTTGAACCCGACTATCTGCGGCTCTATGAGAGCGGCGAACTCGAGCGGCGCGTCGAGCGCGCTCGCCATCTCCTTCAAAGCTGCACCGCCTGTCCGCGCAATTGCCGCGTGGACCGGCTCGCCGACAAGTTCGCCGTCTGCAAGACGGGCCGCTACGCCATCGTCTCCAGCTACGGGCCACATCATGGCGAAGAGGATTGCCTGCGCGGTGGGGGCGGCTCCGGGACGATTTTCATTGCCGGCTGCAACCTGCGCTGCGTCTTCTGCCAGAACTTCGATATC
>JAIQGB010000440.1 GCA_020072905.1 Terriglobia bacterium
TGGCCCCCTCGGCGTACTCCTGAAACGCCTTCGCGTCGATGCCGGGGATTTGCGCTTCGGTTTCGAGCTCGATTCGGGTAATGCCGAATCCCTCGCCCACCTTCTCCAGATGGACCTTGGCCGTGGTGTGAATCCGCGTGGGGTTGAACCCGGCCTTGCCGAGCCCGGCGGAGAGCGCCATCGAGAAGCATCCGGCGTGAGCGGCGCCGATCAATTCCTCGGGATTCGTCCCCGTGCCACTCTCAAACCGCGAAGCAAACGAGTAGCGGCCTTCGTAGGCCCCGCTCCCCAGTTTCATCGTGCCCTGGCCCTCGCGAAGATTTCCCTTCCATTCCGCTTCTGCTGAACGAACTGCCATGGTGTTTTCCTCCTCAGTTTGTGATGTGGTCGTCAGCGTTCCCACCGCATTCAGCGACGCGCCTGCCGACGTCATCGCTGAGTACAGCGAAGAATGTCGCCGCTTCTCCTGCTCGCGGGTGTCGGAAGGACCCCGCGGCTCAAGGTCTCTGTTCAGTGACTTGAGAAGTTTAGCCCCGAATCAGCCAATCCCCAAATACTTCTGCGCCACGATAACGGGCGCGCGCCCCGAGTTCCTCTTCGATGCGCAGCAAACGATTATACTTCGCCATGCGCTCCGAACAGGTCACGGCGCCGATTTTAATCTGCCCGGCACCCGTGGCCACGGCGAGGTCGGCGATGAAATCGTCCTCAGTCTCGCCCGAGCGCGCGCTGATCACCGTCCGGTAGCCGTGCTGCTTCGCCAGGCGCACAACATCGAGCGTCTCCGTCAGCGTCCCAATTTGGTTCATCTTAACGAGCACCGCGTTGGCGATGCCAAGTTCAATTCCTTGTTGAAGGCGTTCGGGATTTGTCGTGAAGAGGTCGTCGCCCACGAGCTGGCAGCGCCGGCCAAGCCGCTGAGTGAGCAGTTTCCAGCCCTCCCAGTCTTCTTCCGCCAAACCGTCTTCAATGGAGAGGAGCGGATACTTTCCCACCCAGGCTTCGAGTTTCGCGACCAGCTCGCCGGCTTTCAGCTCCTGGGGCGGGGTGGCGAGCGCGTAGCCGTTGTCTTCCCACAAGTGGCTTGCCGCCACATCCAAGCTGATCGCTGCGTCGCGACCGGGCTCGAAGCCGGCGCGCTCGATCGCCTCCACCATGACCTCGAATCCCGCTTCGTTTGACTCCAGCTTCGCCGCGTACCCGCCTTCGTCTGCGACGCCGGCTTGATAAGCGCCGCGTGATTTCAGAACGTCTTTCATGGCGCGATAGACGGCCACCGCATTTTCGAGTGCTTCCGAATATCGCTGGGCGCGCAGGGGGATCACCATGAAGTCCTGGAAATCGATCGAGCCGCCGTGCGTGCGCCCACTTAGGATGTTGACCATGGGCACGGGCAGCTCACCGGCCGAAGCGCCGCCCAGATAGCGGTAGAGCGGCAGGCCCGCGGAGGCCGCCGCCGCGCGCGACACGGCGAGCGACGCTCCCAGAATCGCGTTTGCGCCCAAGCGCTGCTTGTTTTCGGTGCCGTCCAGCTCACAGAGTTGATGATCGACCGCAGACTGATCGGACGCCTCGGCGCCGCGCAAGGCTGGGGCGATCGTCCGCTCAATGTTCTCGACAGCTTTCAACACCCCCCGGCCGTGATAGCGCGTGGGGTCGCCGTCGCGCAATTCGAGCGCCTCGGCCTTGCCCGTTGATGCCCCGGAAGGAACGCTCGCCCGGCCCAAGGCGCCGTCCTCGAGCCACACATCGACTTCCACGGTGGGATTGCCGCGGGAGTCGAGGATCTCGCGTCCTCGAATTTGGGCAATTCGGGCCATGTCTTTTCGAAAGGATGAAGGGTAAAGGATGAAGGATGAAACAAAAACCGCGAGCTACAACCCGGGAGTTTGGCTTTCGCGCTTCACTTACCCACTCTGGCTCCTTTTTTCGCGCTGACAATGATGGCGGTGATGACAGAAATGAGCTCTTCGGTTTCCGCCATAAGCGGCGCTAACTTGGTCCGTGGAACGGTGTCCGACTCCATCAGCAGGCGAAGCCAATAGAGACTCTCCCTGGCTTCCTTTTGAGCGATACCATACTTGTGGATGAAATCGGCGCGACTCTCTCCCGATTGGGCCTCTTCTATACTCGCGCCGATGGCTGTCGCGGACCGCAAGAATTGCTTGCCGATGACCCAACCTGCGCCGTCTTTGCCTTCCTGGAGCGACCGATAGAGCCTGATCGCTCGGAGTGCGTACTGGAAAGATCGTTGCCTGATATCCCGTGGTTTTTCGGTCTGTTCTTTCATCCTTCACTCTTCATCCTTCATCCTTCGATCATGATCCCAACCAATCGAACAGCTTGCTCGACCCGCTGCGGCTGCTGACGCAGGATTTGCTTTGCCACCCGCCGAACGAGTTCTTGGGTTTCTTCCTCGCGGATGTATTCGACAGGAGATTTGCCGTCGATGCGCGCCAGCATCAGGGCGCCAAGGTGGCGAAGGGTCAAGGCTTCGAAGCCGCGCGAAGCGGTTTCTCGCGCCCCGGTCGTGAGCGCCTTCCAGAACTCGCGGACCGCGTCGAAGTAACGAGGCGCAAATTCGGGGCGATGCAAGGCTTTAAGGAACAGGTGATTCAGACAAAACGCGGCGTCGAAGGCCGGGTCGCCCCAGTGCACGACCTCGAAATCGATCAGAAAGATGTTGCCGTCCTTGACCAGCATATTCTTGGGACTGTAGTCGCCGTGGACGAGCGCCGTCTGGATGTTCCACGAATTGGCCACGAGTTGGACGATGGGCGCACGGACGTCTGGGTGGCGCGCCGCAGTCGTGCGGTAGTAGGGGTCAATACGAAGCTGGTCGAAAACCGTGCGGTCCTCGAAACGTTTCTGGAGATCCGGCTGCGTGCGTGCCGCGTTGATCATGCGCGCGAGCAAACTCCCCGCTTGCCGCGCCACAGCGAGATCCACTTCTCCGGCGAGCAGTGATTCCTTCCAGGCGACCGAGCCCGCCGGCGCGGCGGTCATGACAAAGAGGAAATTCTCGCGGTCGATGTGGACCACCTCCGGCAGCGCCGCCTCTCCCAGGACCGGCCGCAGCGCTTGAATCGATTCCGCCTCTCGAAAGATGCGGCCGCGCTCGGAGCGCCAATCGTCTTTGACGCGCAGCTTTTCGAGCGATTGCTTCACCACCCATCGGCGCCCGGCCTCGCCCGGCCACTCGAC
>JAIQGB010000044.1 GCA_020072905.1 Terriglobia bacterium
ATGGCCGTATTGGCGCCGATACCCATGGCTAATGTGGCGATCGCCACCGCCGTGAAGCCCGGATTGCGTCGCAACTGGCGCAGACCGTAGCGGACATCTTGCGTAAAATTCTCAATGTAATTGACCCGTCGCATATCGCGGCACTCCTCTTTGATTTGTTCCACCCCTCCCAGTTCCCGCATGGCTGCGTAACGGACCTCCTCCGGGGTCATCCCTTTTGCGACCTTTTCCTCCATCAGTTTTTCCAGGTGGAAGCGGAGTTCGTCGCTCAACTCGCGCTCGACACGATTCTTCCGAAAGAGTGACCGAAGCCGAAGCGGCAACTTGTATATCCAGCGCATCGTCTTAGCTCTTGGCTATCAGCTCTCAGCGTTCAGCATTCAGCGCTCACCTATCGGCCTTCAGCCCATAAAGATCGGAAGAACCCCGGCCACGCGGGATTCGCCTGAAAGCTGACCGCTGACTGCTGATTGCTGACGGCTGATGGCTGACAGCATTTCCAATCGTCAATCAAAAATCGGCAATCGAAAATCCGACCTGCTCGTCACTCGTCACTGGTCACTCGCCACTGCTTTTATGTCGTCTCCAGCACCAAGCCAATAGCCGCGGAGAGCCTCTGCCAGTTGGCCTCCTCCTGCTCCAAATACTTTCGCCCCGCCGGTGTCAACGCATAGAACTTGGCCCGGCGATTGTTGTCCGACTCGCCCCACTTCGCCTTGATCCATCCGCTTTGCTCCAGGCGATGGAGAGCGGGATACAGCGCCCCTTGATTCACCTGGAGCACTTCCTTGGACACCTGCCGGATGCGCTGGGCGATGCCCCAGCCGTGCATGGGTTCAAGAGCCAGAGTCTTGAGGATCAGAAGGTCCAACGTTCCTTGCACCAAATCGGTGGGTTTGCTCATTCTCACTCCCCTCAGTTATCGACAATGAATCCTATCTCTCCTCTTGTCAATAATCAAGGGGAGATCTTCCCACACCCAAGGAGGTTCTGATGTTCGGTCGCACGACCGCAACACCCATCGTCCGGCTGGATGCCGTTAGTAACCTGGAGGCGGCAGTGGCGGCGTTGCTTGCCGTTACCGAGTGTCCGCCAATCGCACGCTCGATCCAGTTTCCGACGGCAGTGCACTTGGCAGCGGCAAGCAGGCAATCAGCAAGGGCTCTGCCGCCCAGCTACCTCAAGGCCGAGCGCCTCACCCCGCTTCTCCCCGCAACTTGGCCCCTCTAATCTGCCCCGTGATGGCCGTCGCGTTGTCCCTTTTCGCCCCATCGGCTGCTGGGTCGGGGCGCGCACTTTTCGGACCTTATGTCCGTTAGCAACTGGGCGGTGCAGACCGCTCAAACGAGGACAGGCAGTCCGACAGGCTCCGTGCTCCCTGCAAGATGCGCCCAGGGCTACTCCGCTCGCGCGTTTCCGCAATTCTCGAAGTGATTGCACGCAAAAGCCAAATGGCCCGTTGCGTGCTCGTCTGGCCATTGACACGCGACTTTTGGGGGAAAGAATATGCCCGAACAGGCTAACTGGTTTGGAAGCTTCTTGGCGAACCTCTCCCCGCGGGTGCAGGAGAAACTGCTCTCCATGGGCGAATCCTTTCAGTACGCGGAGGGCGAGACCATCTTCCACGAGGGCGATCCTAGCCTTTATTTGTACATCGTCAAGACCGGTCAGGTGGCGATTGAAGTCCACGTGACGTCGAAAGGCCGCCGGTCGATCATGACTGCGGGTCCCGGTGACCTCTTCAGTTGGTCGGCCCTCGTCGAGCCGCGGCTCGAGACGGCCTCGGCGCGCGCCACACAGCCAACCGAGGCGCTAGGGGTCAAGGGCGGGGCGCTGATGGATCTTTGTCGCGAGGACGCCGAGTTCGGCTTCGAACTCTATCGCGCCTTGGCGGAAGTCATCGGCTCGCGCCTGATCGCCACCCGCCTGCAGTTGCTCGATGTGTTCGCGTAGGGTGGGGAGGAAGACTCTTATGTCGCCAAGTCTACCGCGGGTATCGGCGAGCGTGGCGATGCCGAAGGCCTCGCTCCAGCAGGTGTTTGACAACCTGCGCGCAGCCGGATACATGCTGGTCGGTCCGACAGTCCGCGACGGCGCCATCGTCCTGGAGGAGGTCGACGGGCTCGACGACCTGCCTCTGGGCTGGACGGACGAACAGCGGCCCGGCCATTATCGTCTGACCAAAACCCGCGACAATCACTACTTCGATTACGGCGTCGGGCCACATTCCTGGAAGGAGTTTCTCCACCCGTCGCGCCTACCTTTGTTCTCCGTCGAGAAGAACAACGGCAATTGGACCATCCGCCCTGCGCAGGAGCCGCCTCCGCGTTACGCGTTCGTTGGGGTGCGCGCCTGCGACTTGGCCGCGATCGCGATTCAGGACCGGGTCCTGATCGGCAGCGAATTCCGGGACCCGCATTACGCTGCCCGGCGCGAGCAGGTCTTTGTTCTGGCGGTGAACTGTAGTCAGGCGAACTCCACCTGCTTCTGTGCCTCCATGAAGACGGGCCCTAAGGCCACGGGCGGCTTCGATTTGGCGCTGACGGAACTGCCGGATATCTTCCTGGCGGAAATCGGTTCCGAAGCGGGCTCGGAGGCGCTTGGCGATGTTCCATGGGAGGCCGCCACCGCTTTCGATTTGGGCCGCGCGAGCCGGGTCATTCAGCGCGCCGAGCGACAGAACGGGCGCCAGATGCAGACGGATGACCTCCCCGACCTGCTCTATGAAAACCTCGAGCACCCTCGGTGGGATGAGGTCGCCACGCGCTGCCTCTCCTGTGCCAATTGCACGCTGGTCTGCCCGACCTGCTTCTGCACGACGGTGGAGGACGTGGGCAACCTGCGCGGCACCTCCGCGGAGCGGATCCGAATCGCGGACTCATGTTTCAATCGTGATTTTTCCCACGTCCACGGCGGAAACATTCGTCCCAGCATCCGTTCGCGCTATCGTCAGTGGCTGACGCACAAGCTGGCTTCCTGGATCGACCAGTTCGGGACCTCCGGCTGTGTGGGCTGCGGCCGCTGCATCACCTGGTGTCCGGTGGGAATTGAGATTACAGAAGAAGTGAACGCCATTCGCGCCAAGGCAGCCAAATGAGCACTGCGTTTCTAACTAGTGAAATCCCCAATCCGACTGACCCGATGCTGCCTCACCTGGCAACGATCCAGGATGTGAAACCTACGGCGGCCGGCGTCTCAACTTTTTCCTTGGTTTTCGCCAATCCGGAAGAACGCGCAAACCACTGTTTCCAGGCCGGGCAGTTCAACATGCTGTACCTGCCTGGCGCTGGCGAGGTCGCGATCTCCTTGAGTTCCGATCCGGCCCAGCCCGAAGTCATGGACCACACGATCCGTGACGCCGGAAGCGTGACGCGGGCCATCGGGCGGCTCAAAGTGGGCGACGTGATAGGCGTGCGAGGCCCTTATGGCAGCGCCTGGCCGCTCAACAAGACTCTGGGCAGCAATCTGGTTATCGTGGCGGGCGGCATCGGCTTGGCGCCGCTCCGGCCCGTCATACTCTCCATCCTCCGCCAGCGGAGCGCCTACGGGCAGGTGGTGTTGCTTTACGGGGCCCGCACTCCCGCTGACCTGCTCTATACGGACGAATTTGACAAATGGCGTCAGGGCGGCATCGACGTGCAGGTCACCGTCGATCTGGGTGATAAGAGCTGGCGAGGGCTGGTCGGCGTCGTCCCTCAATTGTTCTATCGCATCCGGATAGACCATAAGAAAACCGCCGTGATGACTTGCGGGCCGGAAATCATGATGCGGTTTGTGATCTATGAAGCGCTGGCCCGCCGCATCCCCAAGGAGAGGATCTTCATTTCGATGGAGCGCAACATGAAGTGTGCTGTGGGTTTCTGTGGCCACTGCCAGTTCGGCCCAACGTTCATCTGCAAGCAAGGGCCGGTGCTCAATTTCGCGGCCATCGAACCTTTCTTCGGCAAGGAGGATTTCTGATATGGCCTCCGAAGCGCGGCCCAGGCTGGCGGTTTACAAGTTCGCGTCCTGCGACGGCTGCCAGCTGGCCTTGCTGAATCTCGAAGACGAACTGCTCAGCCTCGTGGGTGAGGTGGAGATCGCCTACTTCCTGGAGGCGAGTTCGGCGACGCTGCCCGGACCTTATGACGTGGCGTTGGTCGAGGGCTCCGTGACAACCGCCGAAGATGTGGAACGCATCCGCGGCATCCGCAAGGACGCAAAGTACCTGATCACCATCGGAGCCTGCGCCACCACCGGCGGCATTCAGGCGCTGCGCAACTGGAAGGACGTGGACGAATTCATTCGCCTGGTTTACGCGCGGCCGGAATACATCCACACCTTGAAGGACTCGACGCCCATTTCCAGCCATGTCGCCGTGGACTTCGAGCTGAACGGCTGCCCGATCAACAAGGCGCAAGCGCTGGAAGTTCTGACTGCGCTCTTGCAGGGCCGCGCGCCTCACCTGCCCCCGCACGCTGTCTGCGTGGAGTGCAAGCGGCACGGAACGGTTTGCGTGACCGTGGCGCAGGGGATTGCCTGTCTGGGGCCGTTGACGCATGCCGGATGCGGGGCGCTGTGTCCCGCCTTCAATCGTGGCTGCTACGGCTGCTTCGGCCCGATGGCAGACCCCAACCCGGATTCGCTCACGGCTCACTTGCTCGACATCGGTGTTCCTCGCGGCCACATCATCCGGTTGCTGAGAGGGTTTACGGGCTACGCGGATACCTTCCGCGCCGCCAGTGAAAAGTTGGAGAAGGTAGCGCAATGAGCCAGACGAATACTCAACCTGCCAGCCTGCCTCTTCGCACCGTCAAAGTGGACTACCTGACGCGCGTCGAAGGTGAAGGCGGCTTGTACGTGCGCGCTGAAGGCGGCCAGTTGCGCGAGGTCAAGCTGAATATCTTCGAGCCGCCGCGCTTTTTCGAAGCCTTCCTGCGCGGCCGTCATTTCCAGGAGGTGCCCGACATCACGGCGCGCATCTGCGGAATCTGCCCCGTGGCCTACCAGATGAGTTCCGTGCACGCGCTCGAAGCGGCGCTGGGCGTGAAGCCGGGGCCTGAAATCCGTCTGCTCCGCCGCCTGCTCTATTGTGCGGAGTGGATCGAGAGCCATGCCCTGCACATTTACCTGCTCCAGGCGCCGGACTTTCTCGGCTACGACAGCGCCATCGCCATGGCCGCCGACCATCCGCGCGTCGTCGAGCAAGGCCTGCGTTTGAAGAAAATCGGCAACAACCTTCTGGAGCTGCTGGGTGGCCGCGCCACCCACCCCGTCTCCGTCTGCGTGGGCGGTTTCTACAAGGTGCCGCGGCGGAAAGACCTGCTCAAGCTCCGTTCGGACCTCGAGTGGGGATTGCAGGCCTCGCTCGAGACCGTGCGCTTCGTCACTGGCCTGAAGTTTCCCAATTTCGCTCCGGACTACGAATTCGTCTCCGTCTCTCACCCCGACGAGTATCCCATGAACGAACGGCGGATTGTTTCCTCGGGCGGGGTTGATGTCGAACCCGCCGAGTATGAGCGCGTCTTTGTGGAGGAACACGTCGAGCACTCGACGGCTCTTCATTCCCGGAAGGTGGAGACGGGGACGAGTTACTTTGTTGGCCGGCTGGCGCGCCTCAATTTGAATCGGGAAAAGCTGATGCCACGCGCACGCGAAGCCGCGGAGACTTGCGGCATCGCCTGGCCGAGCCGAAATCCTTTCCACGGCATCGTGGCGCGGGCCGTGGAGATGACGCACGCCTACGAAGAGGCGCTGGCCATTGTCGAGGCTTACCAGGAGCCCGCGCGCAGCCGTGAGGAGTTCAAGGTGCATGCCGGTGAGGGCAGCGCTGCGACCGAGGCGCCTCGCGGCGTGCTCTATCACCGCTACCAGATCAACGATCGGGGTCTGGTGGAATTCGCCAAGATCGTCCCGCCCACCTCGCAAAACTACCGCCGCATGGAGGACGATCTGCGGCTGTATCTGCCGGGAATCCTCGATCGGCCGGAGCCCCAGATCGCGCGCGCCTGCGAGGACCTGATCCGCAACTACGATCCCTGCATCTCCTGCTCCACGCACTTTCTGAAACTGAAGCTCGACCGTGAGTAAAACTGTCACTCAACGCGAGACCCCGGGCGGCGCCGGCGGGCGTGGTATGCCCATGCGTGTGGTCGGCTGCGGGAATGCCTGGGCGGGCGACGACAGCGCGGGCCTCGAAATCGTCCGTCGACTGGAGGAGCGCGGCGGTTGCCCCTGCGAACTCCTCGAGCGGCCCCAGGCGGGCGTCGAATTGATGGAGGTGTTGCGAGGGGTGGAGACGGTCCTCTTTCTTGATGCTGTTTCCTCCGGCGCGCCGGCGGGCACGCTGCACCTTGTGCCTCTCCCCTCGGCTGTCATTGTCCCGCGTACGCTCGGCGCGATTTCGAGCCATGGGTGGGGACTGGCGGAAACGCTCCGCCTGATGGCCGCCTTGCGCCATCGCATCCCGCGATTGGGGCTGCTAGGCGTGGAGATCGAAGCAGCATTGCCCGGGACGCCGCGCTCGGCGCCTGTGGAATCCGCAATTCAGGTGGTCGTGGAACGGTTTGCCGCGTTCGAGGAATTTCTTGCCCCGGAAGGGCAGTGGGATTGGGTGACGCCTCGACGCTTCGCACCCGGCGAAGCTCTGTGCAGCCTCGCAAAAGGCGAAGCCCCGACCGACAAGGGAGGTTTCTGATGTGCTTGGCAGTGCCTGGAAAGATTCTGGCTATTGAAGAGGCGGAGGGCAACCGCGTAGGCCGCGTCGAGTTCGGCGGCATCACGCGGCCGGTGCAACTGGATTTTGTCCCCGAAGCGGTTGTGGGCGATTACGTGGTGACGCACGTCGGCTTCGCCATCAGCCGGGTTGATCCCGAGGAGGCCGAGCGCACCTTCCACATTCTCCACGAAATGGGGCTGCTCGAAAGCGAGGGATTGAGTCCTGATCATCAGTCGGAAGGACACGACAAGGCGGCCTGACCAAGGCGCACTGCAGCGATGAAATATCTCGACGAATACCGCGACGAACGGATCGCCCGAGCCCTGGTGGCGGACCTCCATCGGTGCGTCACGCGCCCTTGGGTGCTGATGGAAATCTGCGGCGGTCAGACGCACACCCTGATGCGCTATGGGATCGATGAGCTCGTCCCGAAAGAGATCACGCTCGTTCACGGCCCGGGATGCCCGGTCTGCGTCACTCCGCTCGAGATCATCGACAAGGCGATTCGCATCGCCTCGCAGCCGGAAGTGATTTTCGTTTCTTACGGCGACATGCTTCGCGTGCCGGGGTCGGAGTCGGACTTGCTCCGGGTGAAGGCGGCGGGCGGCGATGTACGCGTCGTCTATTCGCCGATGGAAGCCCTCAAGATCGCGCGAGCGAATCCCCAGCGTCAAGTCGTATTCTTCGGCATCGGATTTGAGACCACCGCTCCGGCCAACGCTATGGCCGTCTGGCAGGCGCGGCGCGAAGGCCTGCGCAACTTCTCGATGCTCGCTTCGCACGTGCTTGTGCCACCGGCCATCCGGCTGCTCCTTCGCTCGCCGCAGAACCGCGTGCAGGGATTTATCGCCCCCGGGCATGTCTGCACGGTGATGGGTTATCGCGAATACGAGGAGCTGGCGCGGGAATTTCGTGTTCCCTTCGTCGTCGGGGGCTTCGAACCTATCGATCTGCTGGAAGCAATCTCGATGCTCGTCGCACAGCTTGAAGAGGGGCGGGCGGAGGTTGAAAACCAATACGTCCGGTCCGTGAGCCAGGAGGGCAACCTGCCGGCGCAGGCGATCATGCGGGAGGTGTTCGAAATCTGCGACCGCAAATGGCGCGGCGTCGGTTTGATCCCTGAAAGCGGCCTGCGGCTGCGCCCTGATTTCGCTGCTTACGATGCCGAGAAGGTCTTTGACGTGGCCGCGTGTTCGGCCGAAGAGCCCGCGGAGTGCATCAGCGCGCAGGTGCTTCAAGGGCTCAGGAAACCCATCGACTGCCCGGCCTTCGGGCGGCGGTGCACGCCGGAGTCGCCCCTCGGCGCGCCAATGGTCTCCGCCGAAGGGGCCTGTGCCGCCTATTACCTGTACCGTCGGCTGGCCCTTGTAAGCTAGGATCAACGATTGTGAGCGAAGAATCTAAACTCGGTTTCAGTTGCCCCACGCCGGTTGCGACCAAGGACACCGTCCTCCTTGGCCACGGGAGTGGAGGAAAGCTGAGCGCGGACCTGATTCGCGAAGTTTTCTTGCCGGCATTCCAGAACCCCATTCTGGCGCGGCTCGACGACCAGGCGATCATCAGCGTCAACGGTTTTAGGCTGGCGTTCACGACGGATTCGTTCGTCGTTCGACCGCTCTTTTTCCCCGGCGGCGACATCGGCTCGCTGGCCGTCCACGGCACGGTGAATGACCTTGCCATGGGCGGAGCCCAGCCGCTCTGCCTGAGCGCCGCATTTATCATCGAAGAAGGCTTGCCGATGGAGACCCTCTCTCAGGTCGTCAACTCGCTTCATCGTGCGGCTGAAAATGCCGGCGTCCAGGTGGTGACGGGCGATACCAAGGTCGTCGAGAAGGGCAGCGGCGACGGGCTGTTTATCAACACCTCGGGACTGGGAATCGTCCCCGACGGATTGTGTCTTTCGGCCGACCAGGCGCGGCCGGGTGATCGCATTCTCTTGAGCGGCCCCCTCGGCGAGCACGGCATCGCCATCATGGCGGTGCGCGAGGGTTTGGAATTTGACAGCCCCGTGCGGAGTGACAGCGCAGCCCTGCACGAACTCGTCGCCGCCATGGTCGCGGCGGCGCCCACGGGGATCCGCTGCATGCGTGATCCGACGCGCGGTGGCCTTTCGAGCGCGCTCAACGAGATTGCGGCCCAGTCGCGGGTCGGAATGCTCCTGGACGAGAAGGCGATTGAGGTTCGCGAGGAAGTGAAAGGCGCCTGCGAATTGCTCGGGCTCGATCCGCTGTACGTCGCGAATGAGGGCAAGCTCGTCGCCATTGTCGCGCCGGAGTTTGCGGAGCGTGTGCTCGCCGCGATGCGCTCCCATCCTCTGGGCGAGCGCGCCGAGGTGATCGGCACAGTCACCGAATCTCATCCCGGCGTCGTCGCCATGCGCACGCTCATCGGGACGACGCGCATCGTGGACATGTTGGCGGGCGACCAGTTGCCAAGGATTTGCTGAGGTGTCAGGTGCCGGGTTTCGGGTGCCGGGTCAAGAAGGGCAGCCTGACACCTGACACCTGTTCTTCAATGCACGAACTGAGCATCGCCAACTCGATTCTCGAAGCCGCCCGAGCGGAGGCGGCCCGGCGGCCCGGCGCACGCCTGGTGAAAGTTGGCGTGCGCGTGGGGGAGCTTTCGGGAGTTGAACCGGACGCGCTCAGTTTCTCCTTTGAGGCCCTGGTGCGCGGATCCGACCTCGAGCCGCTCGCCCTGGAGATTGAGACCTGCCCGCGACGGCAACGATGTTCGTTGTGCGGGCGCATTTTCCGCGTGGTAGATTTCGACCTTTGCTGTCCCGACTGTGGCGCATTCGAATCGCGCTGCATCAGCGGCGACGAGTTGGAGATGGTTTACCTGGAAATCGAGGAAGCGCAGGTCGCGCCGGCGCCGGAGATGGGACTGCGTGCTGCCGCGCGAGCCGGGGAGAGAGAGTGGAAGAATGGACCGAGTTCCCTTGGAAAAGAAAGTCCTCAGTGAGAACGATCGCATTGCGGCCGCCCTGCGGGCGCGGTTTCACGCACACGGGATTCTCTGCCTGAACCTGATCAGCTCCCCCGGCGCTGGGAAGACGACTCTTCTCGAGCAGACCCTCGCTCGATTCGGGCGCGACGAACGCGTCGCCATCCTAACCGGCGACGTGCAGACGGACAATGACGCGCGGCGGCTGGCGCGCTTCGGTTTTCCCGTGCGGCAGATCACCACCGGCGGCGCCTGCCACCTCGATGCCCGGATGGTCGAGCGCGCGCTTGCCGAATGGCGGCTGGATGACCTTGATCTTCTCCTCATCGAGAACGTCGGGAACCTAGTCTGTCCCGCCAGCTACGACCTGGGTGAAGCGGCGAAGATTGTCGTGCTGAGCGTGGCGGAAGGCGATGACAAACCTCTCAAGTACCCGGCCATCTTTTTCCGCGCCGAATTGCTGATCCTCAGCAAAACTGATCTCCTCCCCCACGTCCCCTTCGATATGGCGGCGGCACGGGACAACTCGCGACGCGTGCATCCTGAAATCGAGGTCCTGGAACTCTCCGCCACGTCGGGCGCCGGCATGGAAACTTGGCTCGATTGGCTCGAGGCGCGTCGCCACCCAACGCCAGCCGCGGCGCCGGCTCCGGTCGCCACTTCCACAAAGTCAGCGCCTTAGGTTCGGCCATGGAAGTCCGCAAAGGAATCGAGGTCGCTGGGATTGTCCAGGGTGTGGGCTTCCGGCCGTATGTTTACCGCCTGGCCCGAGAACTGGGCCTGGCCGGGTTGATTTCCAACACGGCCGCCGGTGTGGCGATTGAGGTGGAAGGGCCGGCGGCCTCTGTGGAAACCTTTCTCCGCCGCCTGCCGCGCGAACTGCCGCCGCTCGCCCGCGTCACGAGCCTGACCGTCCGCGATCTTGCCTGTGACCACAACGCCGAATTCCGGATCCTCCCCAGCCGGCTGGGCGCGGAATCCCGCGCGCTGATCTCTCCCGACGTCGCCCTCTGCGACGACTGTCTGCGCGAGCTCTTCGACCCCGCCGACCGACGTTATCGCTACCCGTTCATCAACTGCACGAATTGTGGCCCGCGGTTCACGATTGTCCGCGAGATTCCCTACGATCGCCCACGCACTTCCATGGCCGTTTTCCCGATGTGTCCGACCTGCCAGCGCGAGTACGACGACCCGGGAAATCGCCGCTTCCACGCGCAGCCCAATGCCTGCTGGGACTGCGGCCCGCGCGCGGAACTGTGGGACGCGGAGGGCAACTGTATCGAGACGGCGGAGCCCATCACGGAGGCTGCGGCGCGGCTCGGGTCCGGTGCGGTGGTTGCCGTCAAAGGTCTCGGGGGATTCCATCTCGCCGCGGACGCCACAAACACCGCGGCGGTCGAGGAGTTGCGCGAGCGCAAGCGGCGCGTCGGCAAGCCGTTCGCCATCATGGTGCCGGACCTGCCGACCCTGGAGCAATTCTGCGAGCTCGACGACTTCGCGCGAGGGCTGTTGCTCGGTCCGGAAAGACCCATCGTCCTATTGCCGAAGAAACGACCGAGTCCGATCGCCGAGGCTGTTGCTCCCGACATCCGCGAGCTGGGAGTCTTCCTGCCGTACACACCGCTCCACCATCTGCTATTCGCCGACGGCAAGTTTCTCGCGCTGGTCATGACTAGCGGGAATCTGAGCGAAGAGCCCATCGCCATCGACAACCTGGAAGCGGTCGCGCGCTTGTCCGCGCTTGCGGATTTCTTCCTCGTGCACAACCGGGACATTCTCCGCCGCGCGGACGATTCCGTGGTGCGCGCGAGCGGGGGGCGAGTGCGGCAACTCCGCCGCTCGCGAGGCTACGTTCCCGTGCCGGTCTTCCTCAGCGAAGAGTTGCCCCGCGTCCTGGCTGTGGGCGGTGAGCTCAAGAATACCATCTGCCTCACCAAGGGCCGGCACGCGTTCCTGAGCCAGCACATCGGAGACCTGGAGAACCTGGAGAGCCATCGCTTCTTCGCGGAGGCGATTGAACATCTCGAACGGGTGCTCGAGATCGAGCCGCAGATCATCGCCTACGACCTCCATCCTGACTATTTCTCGACGCGTTGGGCGCTCGCACAGAAGGGCATCGAGCGCGTTGGCGTGCAGCACCACCACGCGCACATCGCGAGCTGCATGGCCGAGAATCATCTGGAAGGCAAAGTGATCGGCATCGCCCTCGACGGCACGGGCTACGGAACGGACGGGAATGTCTGGGGCGGGGAAGTGCTGCTCGCCGATTACGAGTCCTTCGAGCGCGCCGCGCATTTCGGGTACGTGCGCATGCCGGGCGGAGCGGCCGCCATTTATGAGCCGTGGCGGATGGCGGTCAGTTATTTGTTCCAGCACTTCGGCGAAGACTTCTGGGACTTGCCGATTGCCTTCGTCAAACAACTCGAACGCCGGCGCACGAAAACCCTGCTCAAGATGGTCGAGCGCGGCGTGAATTCTCCGCTCACTTCAAGCTGTGGAAGGCTGTTCGACGCGGTCGCCGCGCTGGCCGGCATTCGCCAGAAGGTTACCTATGAGGCCCAGGCCGCGATCGAACTCGAGGCAGCCATGGGGGGCGGCAGCGAAAATTCTGCGTATCCGCTGGAACTTAGTCCTGACGGCGCCGGGTGGCTTATCGACACGAAGCCGATGTTCGCGGCATTGGTTTCCGATCTCGCGCGCGGCGAGAGCGCCAGCCTCATCAGCCGCCGATTTCACATTGCGCTAATCGAGGTCTTCGTTCACTTGGCGACCCTGCTTCGCGATCGTGCCGGACTCGCGCGTGTCTGCTTGAGTGGCGGCACGTTTCAAAACGTTTACCTGCAAGAAGGACTCGTTGCGCGTCTTGTCGCGGCGGGCTTTGAAGTGTTTACCCACTCCGAGGTTCCCGCCGGGGACGGCGGGCTCAGCCTCGGGCAAGCCATAGTCGCCGCACGCCGCTTCCGCCAGAAATGATCTGTGTGGCAAACCGCCAAGATTCCCTGATGGGCCATTACCTCGATGGGCAGAGAAACTGGCGACTAAACCTTATTTCTAGTCTTGCGTAGATTCGGAGGCCCCTGCGAAAACCGGGGAATTGCGGACTTCCTACCGCCCCGCACCACCCCTCCCCAGCGGGCAGTTGCTACAATTTCCGCTACATTGGAACTGCTACTTCCGCCCTCCTTAAGTCACCGACAGGTTGACCCTCGTGCTGCGCGTCACAGTTGTATTGGAGCTGAGCGTGCCGGTGATGGAAATCGTGTAGTTGCCGGTTATCGTCTGGGCAGTCGGCGAACTCGTGTTGCGGCAGGCACCCACAAGCGCGGCGAGAGCCAGCAGGAGGCCGAGAAGTATGAGCCGCGAGGCCGGCCACAACCCGAATCGCGTCAGACCTCGCCTGCCAAAGCCCCTTTGCAGGCTGAGCAAAAGCACCAGTGCGCCCAGGCACACAGCCCAGGGCAAGGCAGGAGGGGATCCCCGCCCAGCCGGGATCCCGCGCAGCCACAAGGACGCAACCTGCCGAACCGTATTGACCTTCAACGATACGGTGACCTGTGATCCGTTTGGGGTGACCGAGGCGTTGGAGAAAGCGCAGGTCGCCCCCGGCGGGAGGTTGCTGCAGGTCAACTGCACTTGTTTATTGAAGCCGTTTAACGGCGTCAATATCACGGTGTACTCGGCAGCATCCCCGGAGACAATCGTGTCAAGGGCCGGCGTGGCGGAAAGTGAATAATCCGCAAACAGCACGGTGAGTCCCACGGAGGCGGCCTGCGACCCGCTGATTCCGTTCACGGTGAAGTTGAACGGGTTTGGTGTCGAGGCGGTGAGATTGCTGACCGTCAGTGTGCTGCTTTGTCCCGCAAACACTGATGCAGGGCTGAAGGCACAAGTGGCACCTGAGGAACATGACAGGGTGATGCTTCCGGTAAAGCTTCCGGGCGCGGAGGCGGAAACCGTGAGGGACGCAGTCGCGCTTCCAATCACCGCCGTAGTCGTCGGAGCCGCCGAGGAAAGGGAGAAGACGGCCGTCCCCGTTCCCGACAGGGCCACCGTTTGGGGGCTGCCCACGGCATTGTCGGTGATGCTCAAGGAGCCGTTGCGAACGCCGCTCGCCGTCGGATTAAAGGTTACAGTGGCCGCGCAACTCTGTCCCACGTTGAGCACGTTAAGCATTTCGCCGCAGGTATTGGTCTGGGTATAGTCCCCGCTGGTGGCGATCTGGGTGATGGTGAGCGTTGAGGTCCCGGTATTTGTGATGCTCACGGTCTGGGCAGGGCTGACGGAACCGACGGCCTGGCTCCCGAACGTCAGACTCGTGGGTGCGACCGTCACAGCCGTGGCGGCGGTGACCCCCGTCCCCTTGACGGTGAGGGTATGGGGGCTGCCCGAGGCGTTATCCGTGATGGTGATTTGATCGGTCACCGCCCCCAATGCCGACGGCGTGAAGGAAACGTTGATGGCGCAGGTTCCGCCCCCCGTCGCAATCGTCCCGATGCAGTTGTCAGTTTCAGCAAAATCGCTGCTCGACGAGGTGATCTCCGTGATCGTGAGGGGAGAGGTGCCGGCGTTGATGATGGTGACCGTCTGCAACGCGCTCCGGACGCTGAGCGTCTGGTTTCCAAAGTCCACTTTCGCCGGCACGAGAGCCATTCCCGGGGCGCTGCTCGGATCGATCTTGGCCACAAACGCCATTCCCGCCACTCCCGTCAAACTCCCTTGATAGGCTCCCGCAATGGCCGGAAAGTTGTTCGAGAGGGTGGCTCCGGTGATGTAAGGATTTCCGGAGGGGTCGAGAGCGATGGCCTGACCGAAGTCGGCATTACTGCCTCCGAGGTAAGTTGAATAGACCAACGCGGTCCCGGTGGGATTCAACTGGGAGACAAAGGCGTCGGCGCATGCGGTCGAGCCGCAGGCTCCCCCCCCGCCGATCCCCAGAATGGCCTGGAGCGGGTTGGCAATAGGAAAGTCGCTCGACTGCGTGAAACCTGTGACAAACGCCCGCCCCGAAGAGTCGACCGCGATGGAATTCCCTTGGTCGATGCTGCTTCCCCCCAGAAAAGTGGAGTAAGTGAGTCCCGAGCCGGTGGAATTCAATTTGCTCACAAAGGCATTGCTCTGCCCTTGCAGGCTCGTCTGGAACGCATTCGACGTCGTGGGAAAGTCCGCGGATTGGGTTACGCCTGCCACGTAGAGGTTTCCGGTGGTGTCCAGCGCAATACCCGAACCGCGGTCATCGCCCAACCCACCCAAGTAGGTGGAGAAAAGGAGCGCCGATCCGTCGGGCTTCAATCCCGCCACGAACGCGTCGGCTTGGCCGTGGTTCACATCCTGCAGGGCGCCCAGGAGGGGAAAATCCTCGGAGAAAGTAGAGCCCACGACATAGGCATTGCCGGAGCTGTCGACCGTGATGCCCTGTCCGACATCCGCCCGGGCACCGCCAAGATAGGTAGAGTAGAGCAGTGCGGAGCCCGAGAAATTAACTTTGGCAACAAAAGCATCCGAGGCGCCGCCGCTGCTGGGCTGCAGTGGAACCACCGTGGGGAAGTCCGCGGACTGAGTGGACCCCGTCACATAGGCGTTTTCCGATGTGTCCACGGCGATGCCCTGGCCGAAATCCGCGCCGCCCCCTCCCAGGAAGGAAGAGTAAACGAGCTGGTTGCCCGTGCTATTGAGCTGCGCAACGAAGGCGTCCGTGTTTCCGCCATAGACGTTCTGGAATACCCCCGCCGTCGTGGGAAAATCCGTGGAGATGGTGGATCCGGTCACAAAGGCGTCACCAGAGGCGTCGACAGCAATCGCCGCCGCGGCGTCCGCTCCGCCCCCGCCGAGAAAAGTGGAATAGACGAGCGCCGTTCCGGTGGCGTTCAATTTGGTCACGAAGGCATCGCCGTTGCCACGGTTGCCGCTCTGCCCGGCGCCCAGAGTCGGGAAACTGGTGGAATTCGTGGTTCCAGTAATGTAGGCATTGCCGTTGGAGTCTACGGCGATGCCGTAGGCGACGTCGCCGCCCGTGCCCCCTAGATACGTGGCATAGCTCAGCACCGGGTCAATGATCAAAGGCCGGCGGCGATCATATTCCCCCAGCCGGAGCCCCACCCGGTGGGCTGCCCGGAGCACATAACCTGCATTGATCTCCTGCCGGACCCCCTCGGCCTGCTGGTAGACCCGCGGCCGGCGCCAGCGGACTTCACTCCCGCCCACGCCCAGCACCAAGTCCCCC
>JAIQGB010000045.1 GCA_020072905.1 Terriglobia bacterium
GCAACTCCTCGATGGCTTCCCGGGGCCGGCCTTGCTTGCGGTGGACGTTTCCCAAATGGAAGTATGGGTCAGGGTCGTTGGGAGAAAGTGTGACCGCCCGGCGAAACGCCTCAGCCGCTGGCTCCCAGCTCCGATTG
This sequence comes from Terriglobia bacterium, assembly GCA_020072905.1. Taxonomy (GTDB): domain Bacteria; phylum Acidobacteriota; class Terriglobia; order UBA7540; family UBA7540; genus JAIQGB01. The sequence continues at coordinate 138 of JAIQGB010000045.1, forward strand.
AATTCGAGCAGCAGTCCGAGTAAGTAACGGGCGGCAAATTCATTAGGGTAAAGCTCAAGTTCCTTCGTGAGTTCCTCTTTTGCCGGGCTTAAGGCCACGACTTCCCGTTCGCGTAGAATTGAAAGGGCCAGTAAGTAGTGGGCAAACCGAAGGTTGGGCCAGGTGCGAAGCGCTTGGCGAAGTTCTCGCTGAGCCTCGGGGTGATACCCGGTATCCAGGTAAGCGCGGCCCACGAGCAGGTGAAAGTATGCCGGAGATTGCTGATGCTCTTTCAGTCCGGCGAGAATGCGGTCGGCCCCTTCGCGGTCCTTTTGCTGAAGAGCCGCCAGCGCGAGCGTGTAAGCGGTCAAGGGATCATCCGGAGTAAGGCCAAGGGCGGAATTGAGTTCCCGGCGAGCCTCGGCAAGCTTGCCCAGTGAGAGATAAGCTCTGCCCAGTAGCCCGTGCGCTTGAGCATCACCCGGTCTCTCCCGCACCCTGCGCAGCTTCATAAGAAGCCCTTAAACGTCCCTGGCCAAGCAGCCCGGAGGGGAAGGAAGAGAGCCAAATGACGGCTAAGCAGACACGCAGCAGGTTCACGCAGCGATAAGGTTTTTCTCCCGTTCTCAACATCCCGGTTGACGTCACAAGGCCCGCCGATAACTGGCCCGCCTATCATAACAAAAAGGCGGGAGCGCCCTCTAGCGAGCGCTCCCGCCTGAGAAGCTGCACTGGGATTGTCCTTAGAAGATCAACCTCAAGCCGAATTGGATTTCGCGCGGCGTTCGCGCCCCAGTTATAGTTCCGAACGAAGATCCCGGATCCACCGACGACCCAGCTTGGTCAGCGAGCGGAATGAAAGTGGTGTCCAGTCCACTGAATTGAGTGTGATTCCAGCCGTTAAAGAACTCCCCCCGGAACTGGAGGGTGGCGGACTCACCCGCTGCCCAGCCGGAACGACGCCCGAACCAGGGGATGTCAAAGTTCTTGAAGATAGAGAAATCCCAGCAGTTAATGCCCGGGCCGCGGATGAGGTTGCGCGCCGCATTGCCAAAGGTTCCTGGATCCTGAAGGACAAAAGCGTCCGTGTTGAAGTAGTGGCTCAGCGTGCGCTGGCCTTTAGGCAAATTCGCGGGCGCAATAAGGTTGGGACGCTCGCAGTGTTCTCCGAGCGTGCCATCCACGGCGTGATCAATACAGACATCGGTGGGAAGCCCTGACCGGAAGGACGTGATGCCAGTCAATTCCCAGCCCCCCAGCATAGCCTTTTTCCACCCTGGAGCGTTCTTGAAAAACGGAATCTGCCAGATGTAGTTGAACACTAGCGCATGGGGCTGGTCCTGGGGACTCCAGGAGCGGTCGAGTTCGGGGTGGAAAGCGTCTTGGACGGGGCTGGACCGGCCTTCACTGTCCCTGTTAATGGTGTTGGATATGCTGTGGCTGTAGGTGTAAGACGCCTGGAATTGGAACCCTTGGCGCATCCGGCGGTTTATGTAAACCTGGAGGGAGTTGTAGCGTGAAACTCCCGCGCGCTCGTTCACATAGATGTGACTGAAACCGAGATAAGGCCGCACAAGGTCGGGGTTAAGCGTTCCGTCATATACCGCCCTTTGATACTGGGGCGCGATCTGATTGATATCCCGGTTTCGGCCTTGGTGGATTTGATGGCTGCCAACATAGTTTATTTCCAGGGTTGTGTCCTGTACAGGCTCGTACTGGAAACCCAGGCTGTACTGGTAGCTCTGGGGGTTGAAGTAAACGGGATCCAGCACTTGTAGAAGGAGCGGCGGTTGCGGCAAGTCGGGATTGAAAGGTGAAAGACCCCCGGGTGCCAGATCAGCAAAGGTAATACCGTTGAGGACTGCGGTGCGATCGTTGGGTGGCGGCTGTCCCAGGGCGCTGGTCTGGGAAATCGCATCACGGCCGTGGTAAATCCCTCCGCCGCCCCGAATGACTAGCTTCTTGCTCGCCCGCGGCGACCAGGCCAACCCAAACCGTGGCTCCCAGTCTTTGAAGTGGTTCTGGACTAACGCCCGGTTCCCCACGTTGGGCGAGTTTGGCGTGACGATGCCGTTGAGCGTGTCGCACAGTGTGGGATCGACAAGCCCGTTTTCATTGAAGGCCGCCGGCGAGCAGCCGGAAGGATCATACCGACTCGGCCAAAAGTTGGCGATGTTGTTGTGCGCCGCGAAAACCTGCCCCATGAACTGCCAGCGCAGGCCGTAGTCAAAGGTAAGGTTGGGCAGCGCCTTCCAAGTGTCTTGGACATAGAAGGAAACATCGCGCCAACGGTCGGCCACCTCGTTCAGAGTCTGCTCTTCGGCATAGACTGCGATGTTGCCCTGCAGCAGATCACGGTAGCTATTAATTGAATCGAGGGTTCCGGCCGTGTCGTCCCCGCCGCCGTTGGCGGGCTCACGCTTGCGGCTCTTTGCGGCAAAAAAACCCATTTTCAGGTTGTGTTTGCCAAACGCGTAGGCCAGGTTGTCCTTCCACTCGAAAAGGTCTTCGCGGTTGAAGAAGGGGGCCTGGTGCAAGAGAGCGCCAAAGTTTTCTACCCCCCACATCGTGGGAAAAGACCCGTTAGTTTGCGGGAAAAGCTCCGTGTAGGTAAACCCGGCCCGCGAGGTGAGCTCCGGATCGGAAGTCTTCCCCGTCACGTAACGGATATTGTTGTTGGTGTATCCGACCTGAAAATCGTTTACCAAACGCGGAGTGAGCGTGGCCGTGAGCTTGATTACCGCATTTTTGGAGCTGTAGGTCCAGTCGCTGTTGACCGATGGAAAGTTGTCGTCACCCCAGAACTGGGCGTTGATGCCGTCCCACCTCGGCGCCTCCTGCATATAGCGAACCATCAAGTTGGCCTTCTCGCCGATGTAATGGTCCCAGCGGGCCATCTCCGTGTGGTCTCGAAGCCCCACGTTGGCGCTGCCAATCCAGTTGAATCCCAGGTCGGCGTAACTCGCATTAGGCTGAGGATATCGACTGATAAGCGCCGTGGCATTGGGATCAATCAGCGCGGGATCCACATTCGCCTCGTCGGTAATCGTGACCTCCTGAGGATCAAACGCCTGTGGCGTGCAGGGCGCGGGTGTAACCGCGCATTCCGGGTCCAGAATTCCCTGCCGCTGTCTGGTAGTCGGAACATTGTCGGTGGCCACGCCACCGCGCGTCTGCCGACGAAATTCACTGGTGAAGAAAAAGAAATCCTTGCTGCGGTCCATATTGTACCTGCCTGGAATCCAGAACGGGCCTCCCACACTGAACCCAAAATCGTTCAAGCGAAGTTTGCTCTTCTGGCCGTTGCTGGCGTTCAGGAAAAAGTCCGCCGCATCCAGCTTGTCATTGCGCAAGAACTCATACAGGGAGCCGTGGAAATCCTTGCTGCCCGATTTCGTGACCGCGTTGACCACCCCACCCGTGACCTGCCCAAACTCCGCGCTGAAGTTGTTCCGCAAGACCTTGACTTCCTCGAGGGACTCCAAAGGGGGGGTAACGACGTTTTGGGCGTTCGAACCGATATCCATGTTATTTTGCCCGTCGAGCAGCCACAAATTGGAGTTGGACTGGTTCCCGTTTATGGCAACATTGGTATCGTTATCGAGCGCGACGCCGCTGCCGATGCGCCCATTCTCGGGTGTAATACCCGGAACAAGTTCAATGAGTGAGTTGAACACTCGCCCATTGAGTGGGATGGCTTGAGTTTGAGCCGCGCCGATCAGGTTCGAAACCTCGCCGGTTTCGGTTTGCAGGGGCGGGGATTCCGCCGTGACCGTGACACTCTCCGTCCGCTGACCCACTTGGAGAGCGACGCGGAAATCCAGCTTGTCGTTCACGTCGAGGTGAATACCACTGGCTTCGTACTTCTTGAAGTCCTGCTTCTCGACGGATAGCGTGTAGTCGCCGATTGGGAGCCTTGTGAAAAAGAAAACTCCCGCCGAGGTCGTCGTGGTGGTGCGCGCCGCGCCCGTGGCAAGGTTGACGACGCCCACTGTCGCCTCAGGAATAACCCCTCCGGTAGCATCGACTACGGTGCCGGAAATGTTCCCAGTAATCTCCTGGGCGAAGAGACCGAAGGGAATGAGGACTGCGGCCAGGAAACCCATGGCCAGTGCCAACTGCAGCAAACGTGTCCTTGGGAACATGGAGACCTCCTCACGACTATCTTATTGACGCCTTTACAACCCATCCCAGCTCTCGGTTTCGAGGGTGCAAGTGGGTTTCCCCACCCGCGCATTCCGACCCCCAGCGGACTTTCTTCGAACACGACCCAGCACCGACACTCGAAATCAACCGAAAGAGAGCAAACGGGCTTGAAATAACCCGAATCTATTAAACGCATTCCAAAAAGTCAAGGGGGATCGAAAAATCATAATGTAACCGCTCTGCTAAATTGAAGGTAAGCCTCCGGCAAACACCTCAATGGGTTCGCTGGACGCCTGCCGTATAACGGCCAAACCGCCGATGGACTTACTTCAACGGTTTGTCGACTTCTCAGGCACAATCGACAAGACCAACTAGGCGGTGCGGCTCCATAGCGTGTCGGTCATATCCAAAATCGCGCTGGCTCTAGCGTGCTTCTGGGCGGTCGGCTTATTTTTGGGCTATATGCTGCCCAGCGACCGATACATCCATTGCACCTACTTCGTTTTCTCGTGGAGGGGTTTTGCTTTTTGGTGCTGCGTGCTCACGGGTCTGCTGGTGGCCCCCTACATGCTCCTGAGACATGTCTTTAGTCGCTGACCTAACGTCCTGACCGCTATTCTGCCGGAAACTAACTCTCGAAGTGGTTCAACAAAAATCGGGGACGGCCGCTCAGAATGTTACGGTCAGCGAGACAGAAGTCTGCTGGCTAATCGTGCCCGAAGCGCCAACGACTGTCACGGTGAAAACTCGCGACTGCGGCGACGGAGGAGGAGGAGAAGGAAAAGTCCCGGCCCCGCCGCCACAGGCGATTAGCCATGTCAAGGCCACGATCAGAAGAACCGCCAGGAATACACGCGGGTTTGCGGATTTGGCGCCGGGCAAAATTCTTCGCACTGCGACAAGTCCAGCCGCGGGTAAAACGATCCAAAAGGGGAAAAAGAGTGCGGCATCAGTCCCCATCTCCAGGCCAGAAACCTTTCGGGTATCCACGGTTAGCGTCGCCGAAGCAGGTGTGGCGCCAAGAGTAACAATCGAATCAGAGACTGAACAAATTGGGCCGGCGGGAGCAACGCTGCAAGAGAGCGCGATCGGATGAATGAAGTCGCCGGCTTGCGGCGCGACCGTGATGGTGTAGGTGGCTGACGCGCCGCGCGGCACGGTGTTGCTCGTCGGACTGGACGTGAGGGTGAAGCCAGACCCTTCCGCCGGCGGCTCCCCAATCGAAACCGTCAAAGGCTCGGACGTGCCACCACTTGGTGCAGGATTGAATACGGTTATTTGTGCGGTGCCCACGGAAGCAACATCAGAAGATGGAATCTGGGCGACGACATGAAAAACATCGGCAAAGCGGGTCGCGCGATCGCTCGCGTTCCACCGGACGATTGAGGTGGGCGTAAAGTTGTAGCCAGACACCCACAGATCGAAGCCCGGAGCGCCGGCGCTGACAAGACTAGGGGTGAGCAACTGAACCACCGGGACGGGATTGACGACGCTGACGGGCAGTGCGTTGGAGGTGCCGCCGGGTGCTGGGTTGAACACCGTGACTTGATCCGTTCCAATCGACATGACGTCGTTGCTTACCGTGACCTGCAGCTCCGTTTCGCTGAGCACGGTGGTGGCGACCTGCGTCCCATCCCAACGCGCTACTGAGGCTGGAACGAAATTGGCGCCAGTCAGTGTGAACACAAAGCCTGCAGGATGCCATGCAATTTCGTTGGGCGTGATGCTGGTTAGAGTCGGCACGTGATAAGAGGAATAAACTTGGAAGGTGGCCGAAGCTGATTCAGGGCCGCCGTTCGGCTCCGGGTTCAAAACTGTGATTTGCGCCGTGTCGGCAGTGGCGAGATCGGCAGCGGAAATATCTGCCGTCAGTTCACCCCCGTTTATGAAAGTGGTTGGCCGGCTGCTGCCATTCCAACGCACTGCTGCGCCCGGCAGAAAACTGTGGCCGATTACGCGAAGGGAGAGCCCAGGGCCGCCAGCCAGCGCGCCAAACGGCGACAGCCGTGTGATAGCCGGTGTTATTTGTCCGATTTGCCAGAGGATCGAAGAACCGTTGGTCAAGCTGGCCGTGTTGAAGCTGAACTGATTGGCCAAGCTACTCGTGGATTGCACGCCCACCGTGGCGGTGGCACCTCCGTTTACATCCCCGGCACACCCCCAGTCGTCAGGGTCATACGGATAATACGGGTCATATTCGGTTATGGTTACGTTCGCGTAGTTGAACAAGATATCGCTCGAATTTTCGAAAAAGACAATCTGAAATTTCGGCGCACCATGACGTTGCACAGCCCAGAAACAGGCCCTCATGGACACATCGCGCCATTCGATGATCAGTTCGCGGTTAGGCGCGGTGCCGGTTATGTCCCACCGAACACTGCCTGTTTCTACGACGTTGAGGTTGGTGCCCCAAAGCGGTGCCAGGTCGTCCCAGAAAGGCGCAATAATGGCTGGCGTGGTCGTTTCCGGCAGTGGCAGGTTTTCCCATTCCGCAAATGGGCCGTAGAACGTCACATTCCCGTTGCTATTCACGTTCAGAGTCGGGAAACTCTGACCCCCGAATTGGACCGAAAAGGGCGGTCGGATGGTCGCGCTGTCATCGTCGCGCAACTGCAAAACCGTCCCATCGATCTCACGGTAATCGAAGGGCACGTTGGTGGAGTATGTGTAAGGAGCCAGTGAGGAAACGACGTGGACAGTCAGAACATCGTTGTCCGGAAAGGTTAGGGTGTGGTCGCCAATCTCTGAGGCGAGCCATTGCCGTTGGGCGGCATAAACTCCGTCGTTCGCTTCTTGGTCAGGGTCAACGCCGTCATCAGACAGCACAAGCGTTTCCTGGCCACCGTCCACGCTGACTTCCACGGCGCCGTTTGGAGTCGTACAGTTGATGTTAAGCATGGCGAATGAGAGCGAGCCACCGGGGGACACGTAAACGTCGTCGACCATCGGCAGCAGGCGTGATTGGACGACCGAGTTGGAACAGGCCAGCGAGCTATAGGCATTGAGCCGTTTTTGCGCAATCGTGTCGGCTGCGGCGGGAATCGTGTCGCCGCCGGCCAGAATCAGGTTCTTGATGGCTTTCCAGTCGCGCGCCTGAGACTGCGCTTTCAGCAGCGCAGCGACACCGGTCACATGCGGAGCGGCCATCGATGTCCCGCTCCAACTGAGGTACAGATCCCCGAAAAGACTTTCGGGCACTGTGCTTAGAATTTCCACCCCCGGCGCGCCAAGTTGAACGGTGTGGCGCCCGAAATTGGAGAAAGCCGCAAGCGCGTCACTGCTATCGGTGGCGGCCACAGCCAAAATGTTAGGGAGGTTGTAGCCCGCTGGATACTGTGGTACGAGGTCCGCATTTCCACCGTTGTTCCCTGCCGAAGCAATGAAAAGGATGCCACGCTGGCGGAGGGAGTTGATGGCGTCCATTTCAGCTTGAGAGAAGCCACCGCCGCCGTAGCTATTATTGGTGGCCACTAGGTTCACGCCACTGTCCTTCATAAGTGCAAGGTATTCCAGGCATGCAATCGCGTCCGCGGTGTTGCCGCCGCCGTTCATATCCAGAGACTTGCATGCCATCAACTGCACCTGCCAGTTGACGCCCACCACGCCCGCGCCGTTGTTCCCGCTGGCGCCTATTATGCCGGCGACGTGCGTGCCGTGACCGTTGTCGTCCAGCGGATCGCAAGTCTGGGTGAGAGGATTGAACCCATGGGTGCCAGCGCCACACGTCACGGATTTGCCGTTGAGTGTCAACGTGTAGCTGCCAGCGTTTGACCAAACGTTTGCTGAAAGGTCAACATGGTTGTAGTCAATCCCAGTATCGATCACGGCCACCACCACGCTCGAACTGTCCGTGGTTAGGCCCCAGGCTTCCGGCGCATGTATGTCTGCACCGGGTGTTCCTCCGGACTGCCCGGTGTTGTGCAAGTTCCACATCTCGGGGTAGCGTGGATCGCTTGGGGTGACTTGCGATTGATCGGCGTGGCGTGTGTAATTTGGCTCGGCGTACAAGATGTCAGGGCGAGCGCGATAGTAGCGCATGGCCTCCTCGACGGACATCCCCGCCGCCAGTCGGACGAGTTGCAGGTTCTCGACGACGCGGAATCCCTTCAGAATTTGAGCGCCCGCCATCGAATGTTGCGCTTGAATAGCCTGCTCGCCTGTGCGGGGCCGGAAACGCACGAGCAATTGGCCGGGTACATACTTCTGGCTTCGCTGCCGCTCCGTCTGGCTCGTCGGCATTTTGCGCTGACTGTCAGGCGCCCTCGGTCTCCCGAACGCATTTCCGAATAGAAGCAGAATCGCCAGGATGCTGGCAGCGGACAACTCGACAACTCGGCGCATTTCGCACTCCCCGGCACGAATGGCGAGTGCCGTGGAACATTACCGGCAAAAAGTTCGCCTCTAAGCGCTCACTTGGTCTGAAAACCTCCTCGACGTCATCGCACTTGGTCGCAATGTTCGTCGGTCTGCGGGTAGAAAGGCAATAGACGGCGGCTTTATTCGTCCTTTAATTTTCCTTTCCGCGCAAGCCCGCGAGGCCGTGCCACTTGACTGTTAAGCCTACCGGGGGTACTCTTTCTTCAACTGCCCTTGCCGGAGTCCTGCAATGCCCGACCTGGTTCGCTTCGGCTGCTTCGAGGTTGATCTGGCCGCCGGTCAACTCCGCAAGCGCGGTATCAGGATTGGTCTCCGCGATCAGCCTTTCCAAGTGCTCGCCTCGCTGCTGGAGCACCCCGGACAAGTGGTCACGCGCGATGACCTGCGGCGGCGGCTTTGGCACGACGGCGTGTTCGTTGATTTCGACAACAGCCTGAACATTGCCATTGCCCGCCTGCGTACAGTGCTGGGCGACTCGGCCGAGCATCCGCGCTTTATCGAGACGCTACCCAAGCGGGGGTATCGGTTTATCGGCAATGTGTCTCTAGTGCCTTCGCCAGGGGAAGCAGGGCCGGTACGGAGACCCAGGCTGGCGGTGCTTCCATTCGAGAATTTGAGCGGCGATCCGGCGCAGGAGTACTTCAGTGATGCCATGACCGATGAAATCATCACCGCGCTGGCGAGCCTGGCGCCGGAGCAATTGGCAGTGATTGCCCGCACCACGGCCATGCATTACAAGGGCAGCCACAAGGATGTGGCCCGAATCGGCCGCGAGTTAGGCGTGGACTACGTCGTAGAAGGGGCTCTCCACCACACCAAAGAGCAAACTGCAATCAACGTGCAACTCATTAAGACCAGTGACCAAGCGCACCTGTTTGCCAGGAAATATGAGGCGGAGCGGCGCGACATTTTCCACATGCAGAGCTCCGTCGCACAAGACATCGCCACGCACATCGACGCCCCCGGAGTCGCCGAGGAAGTCCACGGGCGTTTGACCTGGGCTCGCAGCAGGAGGAAGCCCACTGAGAACCTCTCGGCGTACAACGAGTACATTCAGGGACGGTACCTCCTGGAGAGGATGACTCCCGAAGGGACGGCGAGGGCCAGGCAGCACTTCGAGGACGCGATTGGGCGCGACCCCGAGTTCGCGCTGGCTCACATGGCCCTGGCCGACCTTTACTCGCAGGTGGGGTACACCGGTTACATGCGCCCCAGAGATGCGTATTCGATTGGTTTCCCCCACGCGCTGCGGGCGGTCGAAATCGACGACTCGCTGGCCGAAGCGCACGCGGTGCTCGCCGAATACCACAAACAGCTCGACTACAACTGGCCGGCGGCCGAGCGTGAGATGGCCAGGGCGCTCGAACTCAACCGCGCGTCGCCGCTCGTGAGGTTGCGTCATGCCCTCGTGATTCTGATGCCGCACAACCGGATGGATGAAGCCATCGCCGAGCTCGAAGGCGCCCTCGAAATAGATCCGCTGGCCGGCCTCACGCGTACCTGGCTTGGGATCATGTGGGCCCTCGCACGGGATTACGACCGTGCAATCGACGAAGCCCAGGTTATGCTCGACCTGGAGCCGACCTCGTGCTGGCCGCCCTTCGTCATGGGGATCGCGTACCGGCAGAAATACTTCGAAGAGTCTGTCCGCGGGCACCTTCGGCCGGACTTCGCTGAGAAAGCCGTCGCCGGGCACCGGAGGGCAGCCGAATTGGCTTCGGGAGCGGAAATGTTTCTCGGATGGCTCGGCCTTGCCTTGGGGGTGTGCGGGAGGAAGGCCGAAGCGCGCGCCGTGCTGGAGCAACTTCAGCGATCCGAACGTTACATTCTTCCGACGTGCTTCGCCCATGTGCATTTCGGCCTCGGGGAATTCGACGCCGCCTTCGAGTGGTTCGATCGCGCTGTCGAAGAACGCGACCAGAACATGATGATGATCCTGACCTTCTGGCACTTGGATCCCATCCGGAAGGACCCACGCTTCGCGGCGCTGCTGCGCAAGATGAAGCTGGAGTGATCCGCAGGATCCGCGCTGCGCTTCGCAGTCCAGACGGCGCTCCGGGAAATAGGTCCTGCCTTGTCGCCAAGGGTTTAGTAATCGCCGAGGACCACGCGACACCGGGCACTTTGACGAGAAACGGCCTACTCGTAGAAGTGCAACCCCTGACTCGCCCGAAGTCCCGTTGGGGGAAGTTGGGAGCTCCATTTGGCGCTTGCCGATTGCGGGCGGATTACGGCGTACCCGGAAATGATCATGCCCTCGCTAAGCGGTCTGCCGTTTGGACGTTATGATGCCGTTTGCGGAAATAGAGATTGGACAGCATCCACACGGTCTGGTCGGGGCCTCAATTCTCCTGATTTTGGGCCGTGCGCAATTGGCATGCGCCACGCTTTGCACGCTGGCATTTACTGAGGGTAGAGAGGGAGGGGTTTCAGGCAAGCGCAGGGAGGCTTGCTCCGCTATCGATTGCCCAGCTCCCTCGAAATCGCTGGGCAGGACGGCTCCGTTGCGCGGAGGCAGCCGATTCCTGGAAGCCCACACGGTAGCTCGACGAGCACCAATACTGCGAGACAGATGTATCAAAGGGTTCGGAGGGGGAGCTTCTTAAGCCATTGCAGAAGAATGAGGATTTTGAAGGTGGGCCTTCCGCATCAAAGAATTTCCTTCGGCACGCTCTATAGGCCGGGGCCGAAAACGTCCGCGTGGGCGTTGATCTGTTCTGCGAGCGGTTTGTCATAGCGGATGACAATGCCGCGATGGCCGATGTCTTCCAGTTTCTTGGGTTCGCGCTGGTCTTGTTCCTTTCGGGCAGGCTCGTCGTGAGGAGTGCCGTCAATGAAGACCGCTACACCCTTCAGGGCGTCCCTCTCGTAGAAAAAGTCCGCCTCGGCATAAATGCCGGGCTCGGGGCGGTACTGTGTCCTGTCGGGGAGACGCCGGCGGCTGTCGAATAGTTCCTTCAGAAACTTGGCTTCAAGACTTGAACTCGGATCGCGTCGTTCCAGCAACCACTGGTACTGGTCTTCGTAGGATCGACCGCCGGTGGTTCGCTTCGTAGATGCTCGGCGCAGCGGAAGCAGGTAATCCCGAATGAGGAACCGGTCAAGCTGACGGTGATCTGGCTGGTTTGTATAGCTCAACAGACACCGATAACAAGCCTTTGCACAGGTGTCTTTCTCTGCGCGATCCTCGCCTGTCTCGGGATCGAAGTGGCAAATTGTCAGTGCCTCTGTCGCGACACGGGCAAGGGGTTCTGGGCCTTCCATAAGGCGCAGCCAAATCCCGCTGCCGCAGCAGCGCCTGCTTGGCCGGATCGCGCCGCTTGCTCCGTGGCCGCCTCACCGCCTCGTGTTCCGCACTCCATTCGATCCGCATTCTCGCTTCCACCCTCCGGGTTTTGAGACAGCCTCCACAGGAGGCGGGTAACCGTTTTTCAGTAGGCAGTCATCAATCTTCAATCGCCAATTCGCTTCACTCGCCGCTTTGCTCGATGAGCTTGGCAACGAGCCCCGTCCAGCCGGTCTGATGATTCGCGCCGAGGCCCGCGCCGTTGTCCCCGTGGAAGTACTCGTTGAACAGGATCAGGTCGCGCCAGTGTGGGTCCTGCTGGAATTTCTCGGTCCCTCCGTAGACCGGACGGCGGGAGTCGGCGCCCCGCAGGAAGAGGCGCGTCAGCCGCCGCGAAATTTCCGCGGCAACGTCCCACAGCGTTTTCATATCTCCTGACCCCGTGGGAAACTCCACGCGGAAGTCGTTCCCGTAGTAGTGGTGGAATTTCTGCAGCGATTCGATGAGCAGGAAATTCACCGGGAACCAGACCGGCCCACGCCAGTTCGAGTTGCCGCCAAAGAGGCCCGTCGTGGACTCGGCCGGCTCGTAGTCCACACGGTGTTGCATGCCGTTCACCTGAATCGTGTAAGGGAAATGCCGGTGATAGGCCGAGAGCGCCCGGACGCCGTGCGGCGACAGAAACTCGGACTCGTCGAGCATGTAGCGGAGGATGCTGACCAGTTGCCGGGAGTCGGCGATGGAAAGCAGGCGGCGCACCCCGTGCGCGGACTGCCGCGTCATATCGATGTGTTGCGGGACGTGCGGGACGTTGTCCAGGAACCACTGCATGCGCCGCTTGAAGCCAGAGAGCTTATCAACCACTTCGGGCTCCAGAGTTTCCACCGCGAAGAGCGGGATCAATCCCACCATTGAGCGGACCTTCAACGGATAGTGCTGTCCGTCCGGCAGGTGGAGGACGTCGTAGTAGAAGCCGTCTTTCTCATCCCAGAGGTTGATGCCTTCGCCGCCCAGGTCGTTCATCGCCTGCGCGATGTAGACGAAGTGCTCAAAGAACTTGCTGGCCACGTCTTCGTAGACTGGGTCCTCGCGCGCCAGCTCCATGGCAATGGCCAGCATGTTCAGGCAGTACATGCCCATCCAGCTCGTGCCGTCCGATTGCTCGATGAGGCCGCCGGTGGGAAGCGGGGCGGACCGATCGAAAACGCCGATGTTGTCGAGCCCCAGGAAACCTCCCTGGAAAACGTTCTTTCCCTCCGCGTCCTTGCGGTTCACCCACCAGGTGAAATTCAACAGCAGTTTGTGAAAGACCCTTTCCAAGAACGCCCGGTCGGCCTTGCCGCGAAGGCGCTTTTCGATCTTGTACACGCGCCAAGCCGCCCAGGCGTGAACGGGGGGATTCACGTTTCCAAGGTTCCACTCGTAGGCCGGCAACTGGCCGTTGGGGTGCATGTACCACTCGCGCAAGAGCAGGATCAATTGCTCTTTGGCGAAGTCAGGATCGACCTGCGCAAGGGGGATGCAGTGGAAAGCCAGGTCCCATGCTGCATACCACGGGTACTCCCACTTGTCGGGCATGGAGATGACGTCGGCATTGTAAAGGTGCTGCCACTCGTGGTTCCGCCCGTGCTTGCGCTCGGGCGGTGGCGGCGGCTCGGCGGGGTCGCCTTCGAGCCAGACGCGCACGTCGTAGTAGTAGAACTCCTTCGACCAGAGCATCCCGGCAAAGGCTTGGCGCTGCACTTGGCGAGCGTCCGCGGAGAGAGAGGGGGGCGCGAGGCGCGCATAGAACTCGTCGGCCTCCGCGACCCGCGTGGCGAAGATCCTGTCGAACCCGGCCCCCATCATGCCTTGGCGGGGCGATCGGTCGGTGAGGCGGAGCCGCACCGTAGCGCTCCCGCTGGGAGCGATGCGCAGGTGGTAATGGGTGGAGGCCTTGGTGCCTTTTCGCTCGGGATTGACCGCTCCCGTCTCGCCGTGAACAACGAAGTTGTTAATCCCATCCTTGACGTAGGGAGTGGAATTCTCCTCGCCGAACAGGCGTTTCACATCGGTATCGTTCTCGGTAAAGAGCAATTCCGGCGCGCCCTCGCAGACGAGCCAGCGCTTGCCGTAATACTCTTCTTCCGCCTCGATCACGGCCATTCCCTGAGGGCCTCGCCCTGCATAGAGGCTCGGCCGAGGAGCGTTCGAGGTCCACGACCAGGTGTTGCGGAACCAGAGCGTCGGCAGTAGGTCCAGTTCAGCCTCCGCGGGGCCTCGGTTGTACACCGTAATCCGAATGAGGATGTCCTCGGGAGTCGCTTTGGCGTATTCGGCAAAAACGTCGAAATAACGGTCCTCATTGAAAATTCCCGAATCCAGCAGCTCGAATTCCTCGTCGGCCCGCCCACGCTTGCGGTTCTCTTCCACCAGCCGGCGATAGGGAAACTCCGCCTGGGGATACTTGTAGAGATACTTCATGTAGGAGTGCGTGGGAGTCGAATCGAGGTAGAAGTAATACTCCTTCACGTCTTCGCCATGATTGCCCTCGTTGCCATTCAGACCGAAGAGGCGTTCCTTAAGGAACGGGTCGCGGCCGTTCCAAAGCGTCAGGGCAAAACAAATGATCTGATGGCGGTCCGAGATTCCGCCGATTCCATCTTCCCCCCAGCGATAGGCGCGCGAGCGGGCGTGGTCGTGAGGAAGGTAGTCCCAGGCTGTCCCGTGCGCGCTGTAGTCTTCGCGCACGGTTCCCCATTGCCGCTCGCTGAGGTAAGGTCCCCAGCGCTTCCAATGTGCTTTGCGCTGCTGCGATTCTTCCAGCCGGATTTCTTCCTCGGTCATCAGTCGCTTCTTGGAATTCACCATGAGCCTGGTTCCTGCCCTCAGCAAACACGAGTATCCGTTCAGCCACTAACAGTTTGTTGAAAAACCCTGGAAATTGTCATCCTGAGGAGCCGGAGGCGACGAAGGATCTCGGTATTTGCTTGATTTTACAAATGCCGGGATGCTTCGCTTCGCTCAGCATGACATGCCCAAAACGTTTTTCAACAATCTGCTAATGCGCGTCAGCGCATTTCTTGAGTTTATCCCGTGCCCCTGCTCGGCGAAAGAGAGAGGAGCAGCCGGCCCATCAGAGCCCACCATGCCGTCGCTCGCCGGGGGACGAACCGCCGTCAGGTGGCTCACAACCGAGGCCGCGACGTCCGCTCGCCCATTGCTCGGTTCACGGCACCCGCTGAGCGTTCGTGGGGACGGTCGAGCCCCATCGGGAATTCTTCAGATACCGTAACATTTTCGCGCCTGCAAGGACAAATCGGGTGGCATAATTGAATCGCAGGGCGAAATTCGGAATCAAATATTCACCGGCTTGTGAGGGTGACCATGCAGAACCATCCATCGCCGCGCGAGGGAGCGCGCCAACTGCTTTCCGACCTCGTGCAGGCTCGCGCCGTGACCGATGAGCTCTTCGGAATCGTCCGGCCGGAGGCTCTCTACGGGCGGCCGATCGCCGAGCGGCATCGCATCGCCTTTTACATCGGGCATCTCGAAGCTTTTGATTGGAACCTGCTTGGGAAGTACGTCCTGGGCCTGAAGCCGTTCGACGAAAGCTTCGACCGCCTCTTCGCCTTCGGGATCGACCCCGTCGGCGGAGGCTTGCCCACCGATCAGCCCAGTGATTGGCCGCGGATCGCAGAGATTCATGAGTACAACGACCGCCTGCGAAGCACCCTCGACGGGGCGATCGGCAAAGTCCCTTTGGATAACCCTGGCCAGCCATTGTTGCATGGCGGGTATGTGCTCAACGTCGCGATCGAGCACCGGCTGATGCACGCGGAAACCCTCGCCTACATGTTCCATCAACTCGCGCTCGATAAGAAGGCCTCCTGCCCCGGCGCCCCGGGCCCCGACAGGCGCAAAATCGAGTCCCGAAGGATCGAGATTCCCGCTGGGACCGCGACTGGGCAGGCGGCGATCCGGGTGTTCCGGGAGAATCTGGTAATAGCACGGGGCCAAGTCAGTATTGAGAAGGTGTCACCGGCACTATTCACCGCCAATGCGGACGGCAAAGGCGTGCCAGCGGCACTGGCGCTACGGGTGGCCGCCAGGCCGAGATCGCCCGGTGGGCCGGCAAGGCTCTGCCCACCGAGGCGCAGTGGCACCGCGCCGCGTTTGGCACCCCAGAGGGCCCGGAGCGCCAGTATCCCTGGGGCGACGGGCCGGCCCGCCCTGAATATGGCAACTTCGATTTCCGCCGCTGGGATCCGACTCCGGGGGGCGCGTTTCCCTCGGGGGCGAGCTCCTTCGGTGTGGCGGACCTGCTCGGAAACGGCTGGGAGTGGACTTCGACAGTCTTCGAACCCTTCCCGGGTTTTCAGGCCTTCCCGTTTTATTCCGGCTACTCTGCGAATTTCTTTGACGGCAAGCACTACGTGATGAAAGGCGGCTCGTCGCGCACGGCGGCCTGTATGCTCCGGCGCTCGTTCCGCAACTGGTTCCAGGCGCACTACCAGTACGTTTATGCGGGCTTTCGCTGCGTGGAAAGCTGAGACGCAGTCCCGAGGAGGCGTCATGCTCACACACGAGATAACAACTGTCTCAAGTGCAGACTTCGCTGCCGACGTTCGCGCGGGACTCGACCGCGACGGCCAGAAAGAGCTGCCTTCGAAGTACTTCTATGGCGACGTCGGCTCCGCGCTCTTCGAAGTCATCAGCCTCCTGCCCGAATACGGCCTGACGCGCGCGGACGAGCGGCTGCTTCGGAGGCACGCCGCCGAGATGGTGAGCCGGATTCCCTCGCCGGTGGTCGTCGCCGAATTGGGCAGCGGCAACGGCAAGAAGACGCGCTGGATTCTGGAAGCGCTCTCCCGCCGCCAGCCGACTTCCTACTATCCCGTGGAGATTTCCCCTTCGGCGCTCGCCCGCTGCCGCCAGGAACTCGCCCACCTGAAATGCTGCTGGGGACGGACTTGGAGAAGCCCGCCGACCAGCTCATTCTCGCCTACGACGACCCGCTGGGGGTCACGGCGGCTTTCAACCTCAACCTGCTCGCGCGCATCAACCGTGAACTCCAGGCCGACTTCGACCTCACCCAATTCGAACATCTCGCCCGGTACAACTACCTCGAACGGCGCATCGAGATGCACTTGCGCTCTACCGCCGATCAGACCGTGCGCATTCCTGGGGCTCGACTGACCGTGCCCTTCCGAAAGGATGAAACCATCTGGACGGAGAACTCACACAAGTTCGCGCCTGAAGAAGTGGCGCAGATTGCCCGACGGGCGGGATTCCGCTGCGCCGCACAGTGGATTGACAGGGAATGGCCGTTCGCGGAAAGCCTGTTCATTGCGGAATAGGTGCCTCTCGCCGGACTCTAGCTCAAGGTCGGAGCCGGAAAGATCCATCGCAGGATGAACACCGTGCGGTCTTCCCCCCCGCCAGAGCATGGATTCACCCTGCTGTATCCTCCGAGTCGAGCCTCAGCCCAGCTAGAACCCTCTTCAGCCGCGAATGGGAAGATGAATGACGACTCTGCCGCCCAGATTTGCGGAGTTCTCAACCGTTAGAGAACCTCCCAAAGCCTCCACGAGTTGTCGGGCAGTGACCAGACCGAGGACAGACTCGCCCGGGCTGCCCGCAGAACTCTGCCCGGCAAAGAGAGTGCTAACGGAGAGTTCGGTCACCGCAAAGGGAAACGGCGCGCCATCATCGCTAATCATCCATTGGGCTCCGTCCGGCACGGAACGCAGCTCAAACCGCACCTTCTTCCCTGCCGGGCTGCGGAGTATCGCATAGTGAACGACCTTCAGGAGGGCCTGGTGGAGACGTTCGGGATGGGTCTGCACCTCGAGACCTTTGTCTAATCGGCTCTCGATCGAGACGCCGCGCGATGCCGCGATGGGCCGCAGATCCTCCACCACGCTGTCGGTAACCTGGTCAAGGTTGACAGAGACTCGCTCCCCCGCAGGAGCGCTCGCCTCCACCAGTTCTCGCAACTCCTGGAGAAGCCAGGCAACGCGATCCGCCGACTCCAGGGCTTTCTCGACGGCGGAGCGATACTCGGCCACACTCTTGGCTTTGAGACGCGCCAGCTCGAGCGTGCCACGCAGGGCCGTGAGCGGCTGACTGAGCCGGTGCGCGATCGCCGCCAAGAGGGAGACCGATTCGTCTTGCTCCGGCTCCCGATCCTGGGCACGACTCTCGAACCTCCCCGCCGGCGAGGAGGGAGCGTTTTCGTCGGCCTGCCCCCGTGGCTTCGGCCTCATGCCGCCTCTGCTTCCTTCACCTCACTCAACGAGTAACCGACTCCGCGGATCGTGTGGATCAGCTTGGGTTCGAAGCCTCGGTCCACCTTGGTCCGCAGGTAGTTGATGTAAACGTCCACGACATTGGTCAGCGTGGTCGAGGTGTAATGCCAGACGTCTTGGACGATCATCGCCCGTGTCACGCACCGGTACTGGTTGCGGAGCAGATACTCGAGGAGCGCGAACTCGCGGGGCGTCAGGTTGATTTCCCGCCCGCCGCGGGCGACGGTTCGCTTCATCCGGTCGAGCTCCAAGTCGGCGACCCGAAGGATGACGTCCGGAGGGCGACCGCTGCGCCGCAACAGGGCCCGGACGCGCGCCGCCAACTCCACAAAGGCAAACGGCTTGGGGAGATAATCGTCGGCGCCAAGGTTGAGGCCTTTCACGCGGTCTTCCACCTCGCTGCGGACGGTGAGGATGAGCACAGGGGTGGAAGCCTTTCGCGCCCGAAGGGAGCGGAGCACATCGAAACCATCCCCGCGGGGCAGGTTCAGGTCCAGAACCAGAAGGTCGTAGTCACACTCCATCAGCTTCCGCTGGGCCTCTTCACAGTCCTGGGCAACGTCCACAACGTACTGCTCCCCCTCCAAACCCTGGCGAACGAATTCGGCCACTGACTTGTCGTCTTCGACCAACAGGATGCCCATACTCGTCGCCTCATCGCGAAGCCTCGCCGCGCGTCGTTGCGAAATACACCCCCGGGGCCACCCCGCCACAGCACGCTTCGCGCATTCACGGCCGGTCATTAGCCAACTCTTATTTCGGCTGAAATGGGCCGGGAGATGAATGCGAATCTCCCCGCAGGGAGACGCGACTCGCCCTTCCGACGCGGCAAGCCAGCGTGCCTGCGCCCGAACATCATGAATGCCCGCAGTTGCTCCGCCAGGGACTCTGCGTCCGAGTGCCCAAATTGGTTCTTTTCCCCCACCCCTCCCTCGACTAGAATTCTCCGCGCTCTTCATATCGGCGTGAGGTGGACTATGCATCCCGGGACCAATTCAGGCAGACTCCTGCGCAGCGCGTTGCCCGTCCTGATATTTCTCTTCCTCTCCATTCCGGCGGCGACAGCTTCAACCCACA
>JAIQGB010000046.1 GCA_020072905.1 Terriglobia bacterium
GACGACGACGTCCGCCCAGGCGAGCGACGCCATGAAACAGATACCCACAACCCTCCCCGGGCTTTCAAATTTCCATATGATAGGCCAATGGGTGGCGCCGGGTGGCGGACTGCCGGCATGATCATCCCCGTCCGTCTGGACCTCAATCGGGATTCACTTTGAGTAGCACCAGCGTCTGGTCGTCTCCGAGAGGAGCTCCCGCCTCGAAATCGCGCACGTCCGCAAAAATCCTGGCCGCGATGCGGTCTGCGTCGCCGTCCCGGGCGTGTGTGGCGGCGGTGACCAGACGGTCCATCCCGTAATTATCCCCTCGCGCATTGCGGGTTTCCGTAACGCCGTCGGAATAGACCACCAGCAGAGCACCCGGCGCCAGGGTCACCCGCCTCGAAAAGTGACTGATTTCAGGAAAAAGTCCGAGCGGCAAGCCCGTGGGCTGGAGGAACTGTACGTCATCGCCCGCGACGACCAGAGGCGGAATGTGTCCCGCATTGACGTACTCAAGTTCACGCCGCGCATCGTCATACACGCCGTAGAACATCGTGCAGTACTTAGCGCCGCGCGATGCGGCGTAGAGCTGACGATTGATCCTGCCCACCAAGTCCGCAAGGTTTTCCGCCATCGCCGCCTGACCGCGCAGCAGCCCCTGGACATTCGCCATGAGGAGAGAAGCCGAAATGCCCTTGCCCGAGACGTCGCTGACGGCAAGTCCCACCCGGTTCCCGGGGAGCTCCAGGAAATCGTAGTAGTCTCCAGCCGCGGCACGCGCCGGGAAGCAGTGCCCTACAATTTGCGCCCCGGGCAGGCGCGGCACGGTGCTCGGAAAAAGCTGGGCTTGCGCCTCAGTGGCGTCTTCGAGCTCCCGGCGCAGTTCGCGGTCCCGCGCCGCCTCTTCGAAGACCTCGATGTTCTCGAGCGCCACAGCCGTTTCGCGCGCCACCGTCGAGAGCAATTCCAGATCGTCGGCGTCGTAGAACTCACCGGAATTCTTGGGGCCCAGCGCCAGCAGCCCCAGAAGCTCATGCCGGCGCTTCAGACCCAAAACAACCGCCGCCTGCAATCTCCCCAGACGATCCGCGGCGCCTCGAAGGACCGGGATGATCTCGGGTTTGTACGGCGATACCTCCACTTCAAAAGGTCGGGCTTTGTCCAGGAGATACACACAGAAGTCCTCCTCGGGAGCGAACTCCACGGCCGCGGCGCATGCGGGCAGCCGATCCTTCCCGCACAGGAGACGCAGCCTTTTCGTTCCGCGATCGAGCCCGCAAAGAAAGAGCGAGTTCGTCCCCATCGCTTTGGGTAAGGTCTCCTGCAGTTGCGTGACCAGCGTCTCGCGGTCGAGGAAATGCGGCAAGCCGCGGGCAAAATCCATCAGGTGCTCCCGGAATTCAAAGGCCGTGCGGTCGACGGTCCGGTCCGCCAAGATTCGCAGACGTCCGCGGAAAGGCATCGTGGCCAACACGGTCAACAGGACGGCGACAATCACGGCGAGCGGCGATCGCGCCAGCAGGCTTCCGGCCATCACCCAGCCGGCAATCGCCCAGAGCACGATAAAGAGGATGAGGGGAGGAAGTCCCATCAGGGTTTGCCGCAAGATGCGGCGGAAGAGCAAGCGGATGCTGTAGGGTTTGCTCACTGTTACCGCGTAAGCGGCGGCGAGCGGCGCGACCCAACCCGTCACCCCCAAGGTCGCGGCGCGGAAGACCGAGAGGAATCGGCGGGCGCCCTCGCCCGCGAAAACGTCGTCCAATCCGAGGGCCAGCAAGGTCAGCGCCCCCCCTGCCGCCGCCAGCCCCAACGCCAAGAGCATCCAGCGGATTTGATCACGGCTGCGCCGCTCCGGGGGCCGGCGGAAATTCGCCCTCAAGTTCCGGCCCCAAGTCACGAGCACCGCCACCCCCGCGACAACCAGCAGATCGCGCAAAGGATTCTTCACGAGGCCGGGCGCGAATCGCCCCATCCCTATGCCGATGAGAGGCAGGAAGCTCACCCCATAGAGCGCGATCTGCAGCGCCTGGCGCGAGCCAGAGAGACGATTCCCTTGCGGGAACACCACCCCGAAATGGAGGAAGGCGATGGGCAGGAGCGCCCAAAGGAACATGACGGCGAAACTGACCCTGCTGAGCACAAGCTGAGGCCAGGAGCTCGTCATCCACCAGCCCAGCCGCTGGATCTCTTCCGGCGCAAGGCGATAAGGTAGCGGCAGCCCGAAGGCCGAAGTCGCAGCGAGCGAGGATTGTCCGCTCGCGAGCGCCATGAGCAGAAGCAACAGAATACAGAGAGCGCGCGCCGGCGCGCTGGTGCTGCGCCGCCAAAAAACCACCAGCGCCAGCAGAGCATACAGGCCCACGGTGATCAGGATGAGGCGGTGGGCACGCGTCGCGCCGCCCAGGTTTTCCTGGTCGGTGGGGAAGGTGTAGCGGTCAAGGGCGCGTGCGTCGGGGTCGTAGAGTCCGTAGTGCATCCGGGTGTAATCGTCCTGCCGCGCCAGAACCAGACCGTCGAGCGTCTGCTCCCACGGCCAGAGTTCCACGCGGCCCAGGGGCTGGGGTGAATTACTCAGCCGGTCTACGCGGTACCATCCCCGGGATTCTTCCCCCCACTGACGCCACCTCAGCAAAGAACTTCCGGCGGAGGGGCGCGGTGCGAGGCGAAAGAAATACGTCCGGCCGTCCGGAGTGAAGAAGCCATTCGGCTGAACCCCGGAGGCTACAACCTGATCGGAAGGGCTGACGAAATCGTGAGCGCGGACCTCCGTGGGCTCTTCCGCCGTAAAATAGAACAGGCTGTGGCCGTCACCAGACCACGGCTGCCAGAGAACGTCACTCTGCGCGGGAAGCACCCAGAGAACCTCTCCCGACTGGGCATCGATGACCGAGTTCTGCGGAGGGGGAAGGAAAATCCTTGCGCCGTCCGGTGACAACTGCGGCAATCGGCGGCCGCTGGAGGCGAGACCCCGCGCCAACACCCGAATCTGGCCGGAAACAGTCCCGATCCTATCCAGCACGACTTCCTGATCCTCGGTGTTCAGAACAAGTAAATCCTCGCCTGCAGGAAACCAGGACAGCAGCACCGGCTGCCGCAAGTGGAATTCAGGCGGAACCGGGACGGGGAACACTTGGGGCTGCTGGATGTCAAAGACAGCCAGTTGTTTCTCCCCGGAGCTGGACGGCCGGGGCTTGACGATGGCGAGCTTGGTCCCGTCCCGAGACCAGCGGGGCTCCGTCCCGGGACTGAGGTCGAGACGCGTCAGAATCAGCAACCTCTCGCCGGCATTCGCCACCAAGGTCGCCTGCGTACGGCGTGGATCCACCACGGCAAGGTGGTCGGCATTGGACCAGTGGATTGTCCCTGCCGCCATGCGGAAACACCCGAATTGCCGGCCTTCCGGGGCGGAAATTATCAACTCGAAATCGCCCCTAGATTCTGGGTCGTCGGGCGCGCCAGGATTGAAGTAGGCGAAATACTTCCCGTCGGGCGTGGGAACAGGAAAGCGGGAATTCAAAGGGGCCGTGAATCCCGCCCAGAGCAGGAATCCAACCAGAAGAAGAACCGCAAGCCCAGCTACCAGGAACGCCAGCCGTGCGAACTGAGGCGACTTGAGATTGGAAGGCATACCGGGACCGCAAGCGAGGGAGATTATACCGTTCAGCAAACCGCAAACAAGTCTCCTTCCTTCATCGGCGGCACGCGTTGCAGGCTTGCGGAGTTTCGAGTAGTATCGCTCTCTTTGAGCGCGAGCGCAGCCCTACTTCGGAGATGACGGCCCTCCCCGCTGATGAAACAGGCTTTCTCCTCCCCACTTCAAAAAACACCCAGGACCAGCCGCACGCTGCGCAGGTCGCTGTGGGGAGTTCTTGCGGCAACGCTCGCGCTGGCGGTCGCCGCCACAGCCTGGGCTTACTGGCGTGCCCGCGCCTGTCTGCCGCAACTTGAGGGAACCCTCCACATATCCGGGCTCGCCGGGCGAGTCGAGGTGCTGCGCGACGGTCACGGCGTCCCGCACATTCGCGCCCAATCGCCTGAAGACCTCCTGTTCGCGCAGGGTTATGTCACGGCGCAAGACCGGCTGTGGCAAATGGACTTGAGTCGCCGGCTGGCACGGGGAGAGCTCGCCGAGATTTTCGGTGAGCGGGCGCTCCAACTCGATGTCGAGAACCGTACCCTGGGCCTGTGGCGGGCGTGCGAACGCGCGGTATCGGAGCTCAATCCCGACTCGCAGCGGATGCTTACCTCCTACGCGCGCGGGGTGAACGCCTTCATATCCACTCACCAGGACCGCCTGCCCATCGAATTTCTCATCCTGGGTTATCAGCCACGACCGTGGCAGGAGGTTGATTCGTTCGCCGTTGCCGTCAATATGGCGAAAATGCTCAATACTTCCTGGCACGAAGACCTGATGCGCGAGCGCATCCGCGCCAGAGTTGCCGCGAACCTCTATGCCGATCTCTTCCCTGACCACTCACCGCTTGACCGGCCCGTGGCAGAGCTCCCCCTTGGGCTTGGGCGAAAGCCTGCGGCGCCGGCTTCGGCTTCGCCCCAGGCAGATCTCGACCCGGTTTTGGCGGCGTTGCTAGCCCTCGCCTGCCCCGAGTCGCCCCGCGCCGGTCTGGGAAGCAACGACTGGGTTGTCAGCGGCAGTCATACCGCGAGCGGGAAGCCACTCCTCGCAAACGACCCTCACCTCGGTCACGGCGTGCCTAGTATCTGGTACATGATTCATTTGAAGGCACCCGGCATAAATGTTTCCGGTGTAAGCCTGCCCGGGCTCCCCGCGGTGATTATCGGCCATAACGAGAGGATCGCCTGGGGCGTCACCAACACCGGCCCGGACGTTCAAGATCTTTACATCGAGACCTTCAATCCCCGCGCACCAAGCCAGTATCTCCACAACGGCCAGTGGATCGACGGGCAAGTGCGTGAGGAGGCCATCAAGGTTCGTGGCCAAGCGGACCACCGCCTGAGGGTTTGCGTGACGCGGCACGGGCCCATCGTCTCCCAGGAGGGCAACCGCCACCTGGCACTGCGGTGGACGGCGCTCGAGCCGCACGCGTTGAGTTTTCCCTTCTGGGAAATCGACCGCGCACAGAACTGGCCGGAGTTCCTCACTGCACTGCGCGGTTTCGTGGGGCCGATGCAGAATTTCGTTTATGCCGATGTGGACGGCAACATCGGCTACTACGCCGCAGCTTGGGTCCCCATCCGCCGCCAGGGCGACGGGACCGTGCCCGTGGACGGCTCCATCGACGACTACGATTGGACGGGCTACATCCCCTTTGAAGACTTGCCGCATGCCTTCAACCCCGCCAGCGGTGTGATCGCTACGGCGAATGGCCGCGTCGTGCCAGACGGGTATCCCTACCTCATCACTCGCTCCTGGGAATCGCCCTACCGCACAGCACGCATCTACCAACTGCTCGAAGCGGGCGGCAAATTCGCGGTAGACGACATGCTGAAGATTCAGTCCGACATCCACGCCATCTACTTCGAGTGGCTGGCGAAACAGTTGCTGGCCGCGGCGGCGCAGCATCCGCTGGAAGGATCCGACCCTCAATTCGCTTTGGGCGCACTCAAGAGCTGGGATGGTGAAGCGCGAGCCAATTCCCCGGCGCCGTTGATCTGCCGAGTAACCGACCGCGCGCTCTACGACCGAATCCTCAAGCCGAAGCTGGGGGAAGATCTTTCCGGCTACTCGTGGTCGATGAGTCGGGTGTTCATCCAGAACGTCATCGAAGATCGCTGGGCCCGCTGGCTTCCGCCCGGCGACCCCGACTTCAACGTGACCCTGGTGAAGAGCCTCGAGGCAGGCGTGCGGCAGATTCCCTCGCTCGTCGGGAGTGCCGACCACTCCGCGTGGCGGTGGGGAGACACCATTCTGCTGACGTTCCATCATCCGCTGGGTTCCCTGCCGCTCCTCGGACGATTGCTTGATGTGGGGCCCTTTCCGCAGGCAGGCACGCAAACCACGGTGAAGCAGACAACGCCCTCCGTCGGCCCCTCGATGCGCATGGTGGTTGATTTCGGCGACCTCGACGACTCGGTTCAGAACATCACGCTCGGCGAATCGGGCCAGATTTTCAGCCCCTACTACCGAGACCAGTTCGAGGCGTGGTACGAAGGCAGAAGCTTGCCCATGGCTTTCAGCGATGCGGCGGTCGAGCGAGCGACCATCCACCGATTAGTCCTCGAGCCCGGGGGCAAATCTTAACCAGCATCAAAGGAGCGAATGGGAAAACCCACGCGAACTCGTCACTGTGAATCAAGAATCCGTTCGCTGCAACTTTCGGGACTTCTCTTCCTCGCGCTGGCCTTGCTCACTTTCGCGGTGCCGCCGGGTGCCGGGGCGGCGCCGCTCGAACTTCAGTACCGGCTGACCCTCTTACGGCCAACGACACACTTGCTGGAAGTGGAGATTACCGCTAGCGGCGCCACTGCTCCGGCGCTGGACTTCGCCCTGCCGGCGTGGGCGCCCGGCCGCTACGCCATCTACGACTTTGCCAAGAACGTCCAGGAATTCGAGGCCACGGACGGGCAGAATCACAAGCTCTCGTGGTCAAAGCTCGACAAGCAAACCTGGCATGTGGAGACGCAGGAACCCGGCGGAACCGTGAAGGTTCGCTATCACGTCTTCGCCAACGACCTCACGGGCTCGTTTTCCCAGTTCGACAGCTCCCACGCCAACCTGAACGGCGCGTCGCTGTTCATGTACATTGAGAACCACAAGCCCGATCCGCTCACCCTGACGGTGACGGCACCCGCAGGATGGAAACTCATCAGCGGTTTCTCGCTCTCCATTGAGAAGCGCATCTTCCAGGTTCCGAACTATGATCGTCTGATTGACACACCCCTGGAGATTTCGCCCCAATGCTCTGTCGAGCAGTTCATCGAGCGGGGGAAGACTATCCGTGTTGCCGTGCACAGTTTCGCCGACGCGGACGGAAATACCGCGCAGCTCGTGGACGGCCTGAAGAAGGTGGTGCGCTCCGAGCTGGCCATGATGCCTGACCCGGATCTCCAGCATTACACCTTCCTTTTTCATTTCGCGCCTGGATTGCCGCTCGGCGACGGGATGGAGCATTTCAACTCCACGGAAGTGATCGGGAGCGGGGAACTCTCCGGCAGCGGCCTCGCGGAGGCTCTGGAAAATGCCGCCCACGAGTTCTTCCACCTCTGGAACGTCAAACGGCTGCGCCCCGCAGGGTTGGGACCCTTCGACTACACCCGCGAGCAATACACGCGCTCACTCTGGTTCGCCGAAGGCGTGACCTCCTACTACAGCTATCTTCACCTCTATCGCGCGGGAATCTGGACCCGCGAGAAATTCCTCCAACGCCTGGCCGACGAGATCCGTAATCTCGAGAACGAGCCCGGCCGGGCGCTGATGTCGGCGGAGAGCTCCAGCTTTCACGCCTGGTTCTACGACCGCTCCCCGCAGATGCAGGAAACGAATTTCGCCAACACGACGATTTCCTACTACAACAAGGGAGCGGTGTTGGGATTGCTCCTTGACCTCGAGATCCGCGCGCGCACCGAGGGCCGTAAATCGCTCGACGACGTGCTGACGGCGATGTATCGCAAGTTCTATGAAGCCCCCGTGGAGGGTTATTACGCGCCGGGCCGTGGCTACCAGGAGAAAGACATCCTGGAGACCGTCAACGAGGTGACGGGAAGCGACTTCACGGAGTTCTTCGCCGAGTACGTGAGCGGAACCAGCCCACTCCCCTACAGATCCACTCTGGCCCAAGCGGGACTCGAGCTCCGGGTAAGGACCACGCCCGATTCGCCGCCCAGCCTGGGCGTCCTCACCCAACGCGTCCCCCACGGCCTGAAGATTGCCGCCGTGCGCCCCGGCCGCGCGGCTGACCGGGGAGGCTTGAGCCGTGACGACGTGCTCATCGCCGTGGACGAACTCTCTCTCACTGTGGCCGATCTCGAAGACCGCCTGAGGATTTACCCACCCGGCGCGGAAGTCCCCTTCACGGTGGAGCGCCACGGGAAACTGGAGAGAATCTCTGTGGTGCTCGATCCCCCATACGCCGATCAGTACTCCCTCGAGCCTTTGCCGCAACCCGGAACCCGACAGTTGAACATTCGGAACGGCTGGCTGGGCAATGGGAAGTAGCCTGCTCTCAAGAGCGGGGACTCGCCGGAGAACTGGCGGCAAAGCAGTCTGCACCGCATAAAGAGGACCTCCGGCTGCCCTCGCGGCAGGGTTGCTGATGAAGGCGCATCGATCGTTTCCGTCTGCGCCTCGGGCCGTGTTACACTGGTTAAATCCCGGACATGCGCGAACCGTTCTTAGCAAAGCTGGAAAAGCGGATCATTGTCTGTGATGGGGCGATGGGCACGATGCTCTACTCCAAGGGCATCTCCTTCATCCGTTGCTTCGATGAACTGAACTTGTCCATGCCCCAGCTCGTCAAAGAGGTTCATCTCGGCTATGTCAAGGCCGGGGCCGAAGTGATCGAGACGAACACCTTCGGGGCGAGCCGCCTCCGCCTCGAGAAATTCAATCTGGGCGACAAGGTTCGGGAGATCAACCTCGCCGGCGCGCGCCTGGCGCGCGAGGTGGCGGGTGACGATTTCCACGTCGCGGGCTCGGTCGGCCCACTCGGCGTGCGTCTCGAGCCGTTGGGCTCCACGTCGTTCGATGAGGCCCGCCAGGCCTTTCGCGAGCAGATCGAGGCGCTCGCCGAAGCCGGTGTGGACCTGATCGTCATCGAGACCATGGCCGATTTGAATGAGGCCCATCAGGCGCTCCTCGCCGCCCAAGATGTCGGCAGTCTTCCTGTGGTCGTGCAGATGACCATCCAGGATGACGGCTCGACACCCACCGGCACGCTTCCCGAGGAATTCACGCGCCAGCTCGACGCCTGGGGCGCCGATCTCATTGGAGTGAACTGCAGCGTCGGCCCCGCCGCCGTCCTCGAGGCCCTCGAGCGAATGGCCGCAGTGACCCAGAAGA
Organism: Terriglobia bacterium; assembly: GCA_020072905.1. Lineage (GTDB taxonomy): Bacteria > Acidobacteriota > Terriglobia > UBA7540 > UBA7540 > JAIQGB01. Next base: position 8,963 of record JAIQGB010000046.1, read on the forward strand.
AGCTCTCCGCGCAGCCCAACTACGCGCGGCGATTCATTCAAGCCGGGGCGCGCCTGGTGGGCGGCTGTTGCGGCACGACTCCGGACCATATCCGGGCCATCAAGGCCGCGGTGCGCTCGCTCACCCCCCAACCGACTCGAACGATGGTGGAAGTGGCGACGCGCCAGGTCCGGACGCTCGAGCCGCCTCCGATCGAGCAGCGTTCCCGCCTGGGAGAGAAGCTGGCGCGCGGCGAGTTCCCGGTGCTCGCGGAAATCGTTCCGCCCAAAGGCTCTGACCCTACTAGGGAAATCGAAGGGGCGCAGTACTTGCTTGCTCAGGGTGTGGATGCCGTCAACATTCCCGACGGCACGGGCGCCACGGCGCGGATGAGCGCTCTCATGCTGGCCGCGATTCTCCAGCAACGGGTGGGAATCGAGGTCCTGCTCCATTACAGTTCGCGCGACAGAAATGTGCTGACGATTCAATCCGACTTCCTGGGCGCCTACGCGTTGGGTCTCCGCAACATCCTGGCTCTGACCCGGGACACGGCCCAGTATTCGACGATGCTCGAATCGGCGGTCTTCGAAGTGGACGCCATCGGGCTGGTGAACATCCTGAACAATCTCAACCGCGGCCTCGACGTGGGCGCAAACCCACTGGGCACGCAGACCGGCTTCCTGATCGGGGTGGGGCTCAACCCTTATGCCGTGGATGTCGATGAGGAATTGCGGCGCTTTGAATTCAAGATCGAAGCGGGCGCCAACCTCGCCGTCACGCAACCCATCTTCGATGTGGAGCGGCTCAGGCAGTTCCTGGGGGGTGTTGCTTCTGCCGGCCTGGGTAAGCTTCCTGTGATCGCGAGCCTCTGGCCGCTCACGAGTTTCCGCAACGCGGAATTCATGAACAATGAGGTTCCCGGCGTTTCTGTCCCGCCGACGGTGATGGAGCGCATGCGCAAGGCCGACACCGGCGAACGCGCGCGCGCCGAAGGCCTCAAGATCGCGCGGGAAATGCTCGTGGAACTGCGCGGGCTCGTGCAGGGTGTGCAAATCGCGGCGCCGTTCGGCCGGTACGCCCTGGCCGTGGAAGTGGCGCAGGCCCTGAACCCAAAGGCTGAAGTGTAAAGGTCAAAAGAATTCAGTCCGCCCTTTACTCTTCAGCCTTTACACTTTAACCTTCATCTGAACATGACCCAACCACCCAAGTCCGGGAAGGCCGAGAGCTTCGAGAAGAATTTGGAACGCTTGGACTCCATCGTCCGCCAGTTGGAGGATGCGGAGCTCCCGCTCGAAAAGGCCTTACAACTGTATGAGGAAGGAATGAAGCTCTCGGAGGTTTGTCATAAGCAGCTCGAAGAAGCGGAAGGCCGCGTCGAAATCCTGATGAAGAAAGCCGGGGGCAAGGTGGTGGCGGAACCTTTTGCGCCGGAGGAGACGGAATAAGCTTGAGCCCGACGTCCTCAGCCGCCATTCCGCAGTACCTCGATAAGCAGCGGCTCCAGGTAGATGCGGAGTTGGAACGAATCCTTCCGGGCGCGGGCGAATATCCGCCCTCCATTCACCAGGCGATGCGCCATTCCGTTTTCGCCGGTGGCAAACGGCTGCGGCCGATCCTGTGCCTGGAATCCGGGCGGCTCTTCAACGGCGACGAACGAAGCCTCCGCCGTCTGGGCTGTGCGCTGGAATTGATCCACACGTATTCGCTGATCCACGATGACCTCCCGGCGCTCGACAACGACGACCTGCGGCGCGGCAAGCCCAGCTGCCATCGGGTTTTCGGCGAGGCGACAGCGATCCTGGCGGGCGACGCGCTACTGACTCTCGCCTTCGAAATCATATCCGAGCCCGGCGCGGGAATTGAGGAACGTCGCTTGGAGGTAATCCATGACCTTTCCCACGCCATCGGGACGCGGGCGGGGATGGTGGGCGGGCAGGTTGTAGACCTGGAAACCGCGGGCCATACAACCAGCGCTGAGACGCTCGATTATATCCATTCTGCCAAGACAGGCTCCTTCATCCGTGCCGCGGTGCGCTCGGGCGCGCTCGACGCCGGCGCGAACCCGGAAGATCTCGGCCGCCTCAGCGCGTACGGCGGGAGGATCGGCCTGGCGTTTCAGATTGCCGACGACTTGCTGGACGTGACCAGCACTCGCGAGGAACTCGGCAAGTCGGTGGGCAAGGACGACCAGCAGCACAAGGCCACCTATCCGGCCATCCACGGTATCGAAGAGTCGCGGCGGATCGCCGTCCAGCTCGTCCACGAAGCCTGCCAAGCTCTGGAGCCCTATGGCGATCGGGCCCGCCGACTCCAGGAGCTTGCCCATTTCTTGATCGAGAGGACCCATTGATGGAATACCAGTACTTGCCGCGCATCGATTCGCCCGCAGACCTCAAGAAAGTTCCGCGCGAGGAGCTTCCCAAGGTCGCCGCGGAGCTGCGCGATTACCTCGTCACGGTGGTCTCCAAAGTCGGCGGGCACCTCGCTTCGAGCCTGGGCGCCACGGAGCTGACCGTCGCGCTCCACTACACCTTCGATACGCCGCGGGACAAGATCGTCTGGGACGTCGGCCATCAGGCCTACGTCCACAAGATTCTCACCGGTCGCCGCGACCGCTTCCCGACCATCCGCCAGTATGGAGGGCTTTCCGGCTTCCCTGTTCGGGACGAGAGCCCGTACGACACGTTCAACGTGGCGCACGCCGGTACGGCGATCTCGGGAGCCCTCGGCATGGCCGTGGCGCGCGACCTGCGCGGTGAGGACTTCCATGTCGTCGCGGTGGTCGGCGACGCGGGTCTGACGGCGGGCATGGAGCTGGAGGGCATCAACAACCTCGGCACGCTGCAGAAGAAGATGTTGGTCATTCTCAACGACAACGAGATGTCGATCTCCCCCAACGTCGGCGCGCTCGCCGGCTACCTCAACCGCATCGTGCACGGGCAGGCCTATCACCGGTTAAAGGAAGAAGTCGAAAAGCTGATGCTTGCCGTCCCGCGCCTCGGCCCTCGGCTGCTCCGACTCTCGAAGGACATCGTCGAATCGGCCAAGACCATCCTCATCCCCGGCCTGGTGTTCGAAGAACTGGGATTCGAATACGTCGGCCCGATCAACGGCCACAGCATAGATGAGCTCCTCGACGTCCTCGCGCGGGTTAAAGACAACCCCCAGCCCACCGTCGTCCACGTCGTCACGCAGAAAGGCAAGGGCTACCTGCAGGCCGAAGAGTTGCCCGTGAAGTACCACGGCGTGACGCAGTTTGACATCTCGACCGGCGCATTCCACAAGGCGCCCGCCAAGGCTCCCAGTTACACGGCGGTCTTCGGCAAGGCCCTGTGTGAACTGGCGGAGAAGGATTCCCGCGTCATCGCCATCACGGCGGCCATGAGCGAGGGCACGGGACTCAACGAATTCGCCAAGCGCTTCCCGGACCGCTTCTTTGACGTGGGTATCGCCGAACAACACGCCGTGACCTTCGCCGTCGGCCTGGCCTGCGAAGGCTTGCGGCCCGTCGTGGCGATCTACTCCACATTCCTGCAACGCGCCTACGATCAGGTGATCCACGACGCCTGCCTGATGCGCGCGCCCGTCACCTTCGCCCTCGACCGCGGCGGGATCGTGGGCGCCGACGGACCCACGCACCACGGCCTCTACGACCTGGTCTATCTGACGGCGCTGCCCGGCATCGTGGTGATGGCTCCCAAGGACGAGAACGAATTGCGGCACATGCTCTACACGGCGCTCACCGTGGATGGTCCCGCCGCGCTGCGCTACCCGCGCGGGAACGGCATGGGCGTGCCGATGGACCCGGAGTTCAAGCGTCTGGAAATCGGCAAAGCCGAAATCCTGCGCGAAGGAGGCGATATCGCGATCCTGGCCCTCGGAAGCATGGTCTATCCCTCACTGGAAGCTGCGACGCAGCTTGAGGCGCTGGGCATCCACGCCACGGTCATCAACGCGCGCTTCGCCAAGCCCCTGGATGAAGAATTGATCTGCTGTCTGGCTGCGGAGAAACAATTCCTGGTAACGGCGGAAGAAGGGACCGAAGCCGGAGGCTTTGGCGCCAACGTTGTCGCCCTGCTTCAGGACCGGAAAATTCCGACCAGCGTCCTGCGCATTGCCGTTCCTGATCGCATCATCCCGCACGGCGCGCCCAACCTGCTGCACGCCAAGTACGGGCTCGACGCCGACGGCATCGTAGAGAAAATCAAGAACTACGCCCACGAGTGCCCGGTGCGCACGGAGCTGAAATTCCGCTCGCTGCTCCGGCCGTAGCCTCATTCGACCCTCTTCCCGGAAGATAATTCTCATCGGGGGCGGGCAACAGCGGAGCAGAAGCGGTTATGGGAACACCAAAGCCTTCATGAACCCCATCGGTTTTTCCATCATCATTGTGTAAGCTTGCATGATGTCGTCCAGTTTCAAGCGATTGGTGATGAGGGGTTTCACGTCGAGTTTTCCCGCGGCCAGCACATCCAGGGCGCGTGAGTAACTGTAGGGGTTGACCCAGGAACCCAAAATGGTCAGTTCCCGCGAAAGCACATTGAAAGGAATCATGCTGGCCTTTTGCCCCTCCGGCGCAAACCCAAAGATGAGCACCCGGCCACCCCGCTTGGCCAGATCCAGAGCCTGTTCAATGGTATCCGCACGGCCGACGACCTCGACGACTACATCCGGCCCCAGACCTTCGGTTTCGGCCAGGACCTGCTCTTTGAGGTCCCCCTCCTTCGGATTGATGACCACGTGCGCGCCGAACCTCTGTGCCATCTGGCGACGGGTTTCTTCCGGCTCAATCAGGATGACCTTCCTGGCGCCGGAGTGTAGGGCAAACTGCAGGTGAATCTGGCCCATCGGCCCGCCACCGATAATCGCGACCGTTTCTCCGGAACGGTAATTGACCCTATCCACCGCGTGCACCACGCACGAGACGGGCTCAGCGAAGGCGGCCGACTCGTCGTCCAGGCTTTCGGGTAGGGGATAGATCCCTTTCTCGCTGGCCGTACAGTATTCGGCAAACCCCCCGTCGCGCAGTACCCCGTAAGCGGCGAGTTCCTTGCAGAAACAGGGCTGGTGGTTCCGGCACCAGTAACACTTGCCGCAGCTCTCGTTGGGGTCACTCACGACCCTCTGACCCACCTTGAGGTTCCTGACGTTTTTCCCCAACGCCACGATCTCCCCGGAATACTCGTGCCCGGGCACCACAGGAACTCGAGCCGAGTACTGGCCGTTGTAAAGCTTCAGGTCGGTGCCGCACATCCCGCAGGTCTTCACCTTGATGAGCGCCTCATCATCCTTGGGAATGGGGGCGGGGATATCCTTGACAGCGATTCTCTTTATGGCTTCGAGCACCGCAGCTTTCATATCTCCTCCGATCACGCCTAGAGATTTCGCAACTTTATGGGAAGGCCTTTGCGGGCCGACTCTTCCGCCGCAATGATCAGCCGGGTGTTTAGCAGGCCGTCCTCGCCGCTCGTCAATGGTTTCTTGCCATCGCGCACGCATTCCACAAAGTGATACATGCTCTCAACTCCGAACCCCATCTGCTTCTCGTGGATTTCGGGAGTGATGAACAGGTCGGGGAAGGAGGGATGGGGAAACCCGGCGGAGGTCTTCGCCGTGTACTTGGCGATCGCGCCGTGGTGGGTGGGGTCGAGGTAGATCACGCCCTTGCTCCCGATGATTTCGCACTTGTGATCAATCAGGGAGGGCGAGGACTGTGGAAGGACCCAACTGTTCTCCACGACTGCGGTAGCGCCGTTCGAGAAGTTGACGACGGTGATGTACATGTCCGCCGTCGGTACTCCTCGGCCGGTCAGGATGCCTTCCTGGCGCTGGCAGAAAATGCGGACCGGCTTCTCCCCCATGAGCCAGCACGTCGTATCCAGAGCGTGACTTCCGAGAAACAGCAGTACCGAAGACTCCCCGGCCCAGGGCAACATCTTCGTCGGCACGTAAATGGTGTCGCTCAGACGATAGTAGATGTAGCGGACGTCGCCCAGTTCGCCGTCCCGAAGGGCACGCCAAGCATAGTAGTACGGCGGGTTCCAACGATTGTGCCAGTCGACCATCAGATAGACGCCTTTGGCCTTGGCCGCAGCAATCATGCGGCGGCATTCCGACACGGTCGTAGCCAGCGGCTTTTCCACCAGCATGTGCACGCCCTTGGCCGCGGCCTTAATCGCAATGTCTGCATGCGCGGTATCGGGTGTGGCGATCGAAATGCCGTCCAGGTTTTCGGCGAGCAACTCCTCGACGTGGCGGTAGAATTTCGGCACGCCGAATTCCCGGGCGGTTCGGGCAGCGCGTTCCGCATCCCGATCACAGACAGCCACCAGGTCCGCAGAGGGATGCTGCAGGTATGCCCGAATATGCATCCGCCCCCAGATGCCCACGCCCACAACGCCCAGGCGGACCCGTTTCCCTTTCATAGCCCCATTCCTTTCATGATTCCGAACACCTTGTCCACCGTGCTTAGGGTCTTTTCGATATCCGCGTCCGTATGCGCCGCGGAGAGATACCACAGGCCTTTCTCGGTGGGAAAGATATGTATTCCATGATCCAGCAAGAGTTGGCGGAATACGAAGTATGCCTCCTTCTCCTGGCCGAACGCATCTCGCATATCCCAGATTTCACCCTCGTGGAAAGAGACACAGAACACCGACCCGGGCCCCTGGATGCGCACGGTTAGGTTGTATTTCTTTGCCATCCTTTCAATTTCCCTCATCATGTGCGTGCCGGTTTCATTGATCCGCCGAATGATGGCGCAGTTATCCTTCTTCAGCTCCGTCAGCACCGCTTTGGCCGCCGCGCAGCCGATGGCATTGCCGTTGAACGTCCCGGCGTGTACAGCCTGGCGATTCGAAACCACCTGCATAATCTCTCGGCTGGCCCCATAGGCGAAAATGGGGAATCCGCCTCCGAGCGCCTTAAAACCGCAGGTGATATCGGGAATGACGCCGAGGAACTCCTGCGCACCGCCCAGGGCGCCCCGCAATCCCGTAATGGTTTCATCGAAGATCAACATTGCGCCGTTTTCGGTGGCCAGGCGGCGCAGGCCCTCCAGGTACCCCGGCCGCGGCATGATGATGCCGCAGTTGCTCATGATGGGCTCGGTCAGGATGGCCGCAATTTCGTCCGGGTGATTCCGGAAAGCGTTCTTCACATAATCGAGATTGTTCCAGGGGAGAACGGCGACGTTGTCGAGCACATTGCGCGCCACCCCCTTGCTGTACCCGTGGATGACCGGCTGGGGGTTTTCGCGCGTACCGAAATCCTCTCCCTTGTCGGGGTGGAAGCTGAAGAAGACGTTGTCCATCCAGCCGTGATAATGGCCCTCGAACTTGATGAACTTCGTGCGGCCGGTCACCGCACGCGCCAAACGCAGCACCGCCTGAACGGCCTCCGAACCGGTATTGTTGAAGTTAACCACCTCGAAGCACGGCACCGCCTCGACCAGCAACTTTGCGACTTCGACCTGCAAAGGATGCGGTTCTCCGAAGGCGGTACCTTTTTCCAGTTGCTCCCGGATCGCGACGTTCACCACCTGCGGGCAATGTCCGAGGATGAGCGGTCCGTAATTCAAGAGGTAATCAATAAATTCGTTCCCATCCACGTCATAGAGCCTGCTCCCCCGCCCGCGCGTCATATACAGCGGGTGGGGCCGGCCAAAGCTCTGGACTTGGGACCCAACGCCCATCGCGAAAACGCTCTTCGCGTCCTCATACATCGCCCGAGATTGGGGATACTCCTTCCAGTCCCACATAAGGTGCTCTCCGTTTCTACCTGAGCTTCACGACTCTGTTCGTCTGGTATGACTTGATCACGGCTTCGACGGCCTGCGTGGCGAGCATCCCATCCTCGCCTGAAACCGGTACTGGCTTGTCTTCCAGCACGCAGGAGATGAAATCCCTGATGGGCGGCTCTTCGGTGACGTTCAACAGGACAAACGGCGTCTGATACTTATCGGCCGTCACCGTGATGCTCTCGTAGTCGGCGCTCACGTCAATCCTTCCCGCCTCGCCTTGGACCGAGAGCCACATGTCGTTCACGGGGTTCCGCCAGTTTCGGCTGAGTACCCAGGAGGATTCAAAATGGACTACCGTCCCTTGTCGCATCTTCATGGTGGCTTTAACAAGGTCCCGCGTCTTAAAGCCCTTGCTCGTCAAAAGGCCCTGGACAGCCATTGCGAACACCTCCTGGGGCTGGTCGTTCAACATCCAGAAGGCAAGATCGGCGATGTGGACCATGAGGAACCATTCCGGTCCGGTATGCTCGGCCCAGGTCATGTTCTCTTCCACCCAGGAAATCGTGTCCGAAAGAACAAAAGTGCCGCAGACCGGCTTGCCGATTCTCCCCGCAGCGATAGCGTCCCGCGCGGCGATGAAGGCTGGATACCATCGGTTGTGGTAGTTCACCATGAGTTTTCGGCCGGAGCGCTTCCGAGCAGCAAGAATGGCCCGACACTCCGCCGTGGACTCCGCCATGGGCTTTTCAAGCAGAACGTGCTTACCCGCCTGCAGAGCCGCGACCGCATACCCCGCATGGGCATGATCGGGTGTGGCGATGGACAGTATCTGAATCTCATCATCGGCCAGCATGTCTTCAAACGACGTCGTCCAGGCGCACCCATACTTTTTACCGACCTTCTTTGCCCGCGCCTTGCTTCTGCTCCACACGCGCAGGAGTTTGACCCGGGAATCCTTCTTATAGGTCCGGGCATGAACTTCACCGTAGATTCCGACACCTACAACTCCGACTCCTACTCTTTCCATAATTCGTTCCTCGGTTCCTTTGCGACTTTTAGCGAGATGTCTTGGAGGCTTGACAAAGGCGCCTGCCACCACACGAGGCGATGAACCCAGCATCCGGCCGCCGCGGCTCTCCAGGTTCCGTCCTGAGATTGAACTGACCGGAGAGGCTGACCGGCCTAACGTCTGACTTTCGCCCGCCCCCCAAGAACGAGCCGTCCCTTTCTACCAGACCGGCCGAACGAAATCAAGGCAAGATTCGTTAATGTTCTTTTCCTGACCTCGAAGTACCTTCAATGCGTCGCTATAGTTAATTTATTGTATTTTTAGTGGGAATCTGGCCTGAGCGGCCCTTAGATGAACGACGGCGCCGCGCGGTAGTCTCCGTCTGCTAAATGTCCGAAACTATTAGGGATACTGGACATCTTATCGACACTGACCGGACCGAGCGCCATCCGCCACCGGTGACAAGTTGGATTCCACTCAAAGTTCCGTCAGAAAGTCATTATCCGGGCAATGGCAGCCGGTCCAGTCGTCGTTCTGGAGGAGTCTAGGGGCTTACCACCATCTAAAATACTGGCTCAGGTCAAGTTCTATCCTGCAGTGCGGGGGACCACGGATCGCTCACGAGGACACAAAAGCCTTGACTTTTATTTCTTAAAAGTATAAAAGGACCCACGAAAGTTGTGAGCTGTGAAAGGATAAAGAAGAAACCTCGCCGGATTCCCAACGGTCGAGGGGGTTGATTTGCTGGTGAACCTCGGAACGTGATGAGCCCTCGAATTATTCACCTCGAGGGCGACCGAGGGAGATACCATCGGTGCACGGTTTCGCAGAGTCGCAAGTCGAGTTCTGGACGGGTTGTAGTCAGCGTCGGATGGGCTAGCACACTAAGGAGGTTGATATGTCCCCCCAGTCAGAAGAGTCTCATTTCTGCGGCAGGCGGGTTCGCCTATATCGGACCGGCGCTCGCCTGTTGGCGGCTCTGGCGTTTTGTCTCGGGTTGGCCATGTGCGCCTGGGCCCAGAAGGATACAGGCAGCATTGTAGGGACGGTGAAAGACCCAACCGGGGCGGTCATTCCCCAGGCCAAAGTCACCGTCACCGACGTGGATAGGGGCAACACCTTTTCAACGGTGACTAACCCCTCAGGGGACTATGTTGCGAGTCCGCTGCGTATCGGCCATTACAGCATCAAGATCGAGAGGGAAGGCTTTAAGACCAGCGTGGCAGGCCCCATCGAGCTCCAGGTCCAGGAGCGTGCGGAGGTGAACGTCACTCTGGAAGTGGGCCAGATGGTTCAGACGGTCGAGGTGCAGGGATCCACGCCGCTGCTGGAGACGCAAACCTCCGAATTGGGCCAAGTCGTCAGCACCCGCCGGATGGTCGACCTGCCCTTGAATGGTCGCAACTTTGCCCAGTTGGCGTTGCTCAGTACCGGCGTCGCGCCGACGGAGCCGGGCGCACGCAACGAAGGTAGCTTTGGGTTCTCTTCCAACGGCGGGCGCTCCTACCAGAACAACTTCCTGCTCGATGGCGTCGACAACAATTCGAACCTCACCGACTTGCTGAATGGGACCAGTTACGTGGTCCAGCCCTCGGTGGATGCCTTGCAGGAATTCAAGGTCCAGACCAACGCCTACAGCGCGGAATTCGGGCGCGGCAACGGCGCGATTCTGAACGCGACGATCAAGTCCGGCACCAACGAGTTTCACGGGGATGTTTACGAGTTCCTTCGTAACGACAAGCTGGATGCGCGCAACTTTTTTGAGGCCGACCGCGGCGCTTATCAACAAAACCAATTCGGCGGCACGATCGGCGGGCCTGTCCGGCTGGGCAAACTCTACGACGGGCGCAACCGAACTTTCTTCTTCTTCGACTACGAAGGCCTTCGGGTCCGCCAGGCGCGCACCCTGACGGCGACGGTGCCCACGCCGGAAGAACGCGGCGGAGATTTCTCCTCCCTGCTGGACATGAGCTCTCCCACCGGCGTGCCGGACTGCAATGGCCATATGACGTACGCCGGGGAGATTTTCGACGTGCGGCAAGCACAGACCGGCGCCAGCACGCCGACCGGGCAGTGCGGGGTGCCTTTTGGCTACGACGCTTCGGGGAACCCGCTGAACGTCATCCCGACTCTGGCGAGGGATGCGCTGGCAGTGAAGCTCACGGATCTGTGGCCGTTGCCCAACGTTTCCGGGGCGGGGTACAACTTCCTGGCCACCCCCAAGCGGACCGAGAGCCGCAATAACTTCGATGTTCGTGTCGACCAGAAGTTCTCTGACAAGGACACTGGCTTCGCTCGTCTTAGCTATGAGAAACAGCCGAGTGTCATCCCCTCCGTCTTCCAGGCAACGGGTGGGAACGGAGCCGACTTTTTTACCGGCAACGAAGTGAACTTCTACCTCGGCGCCGCTTTGAGCGAGACCCATATTTTCAATCCCCACGTGGTGAACGAATTCCGTTTCGGGTACAACCGCATCAATTCGCACCGCTACCAGTTCAACTCCGACAAGAACGTTTCTGCCGACCTGGGGATTCCGGGCGTGCCTTTTGCTCCGCTCAACGGCGGGATGCCCGAGTTCGATTTTTCGGATGTGGATGCGATCGGCGACCCGACGTACCTCCCCTCGCTGGAAATTCAGAACACCTTCAGCCTCAACGACAACCTGACGTGGATTCATGGTGGGCATTCGCTGAAGTTCGGGGCTGAGTTCAAGCACGAAGAGTTCACGATCTTCCAGCCGGCGGAACCCCGCGGGCAGCTCGCCTTTGACCCGGTCTTTACGGACAACGCCGGCGCTCCGGGCAGCGGGGGCTCTGGCTATGCTTCGTTCCTAGTCGGCCTGACCGATGGTGGCGCGATCACGAACCTGCACAATGTGGACTATGTGCGGCCGGACTACGCGTTTTACATGCAGGATGATTTCAGGGTGAGTTCGCGGCTCACCTTGAACCTGGGCGTGCGGTATGAACTCTTCACGACGGTCAAGGAGAAGTACGACGCGCAGGGAACCTACGATCTGGCCACAGGGACGCTTTACGTCCCCAAGGGCCAGAGTGCGCAATTGACGCCCATCATCGCCTCCCTGGTGCCCATCAGCGCCACCGCCAGCCGCGGGTTGGTGCCGGTGGATGCCAATAACATCGCCCCGCGCATCGGGTTTGCTTACAAAGTCAGAGATAAACTAGTGTTGCGGGGCGGCTACGGGGTCTTCTACGCGGGCTACGAGTCAGGGCCCTGGTCGAATCCCAGCCCGGCTTTCAATCCACCGTTCTTTGTAACCCAGAACTTCAACACCCCCTGTGGAGCCCCCTCGGCGAACCCCGGGGGGGGACAACTGGATTGCAGTATTCCGGGGCTCAGCCAGTTTGCGAACGGATTCCCAGCCACTTCGTTGGTTGACCCGAACACTCCACAACTCCTGGAGTTGGCCAACAACATCCGGACCCCTTACATGCAACAGTGGCACCTCTCGACGCAATACGAGTTGCCGCATAACACCATGGTGGAGATCGGCTACGGCGGCTCGAAGGGGACTAAGCTCTACACATTCTTCGACGGCAATCAACCCACGCCGACGACCGACTCGACCGCCGCTTATGCTCCCCGCCGGCCTGATCCCATCATCGACTCAGGGATCAGCATCTTCAACTCCATGGGGAATTCGTTTTATAACTCCCTCCAGGCGCGCGCCGAGAAACGCTTCTCGAACGGGTTCTCGCTGCTGGCCAGCTATACGTGGAGCCACTCCATTGACAATGAGTCGGCGGCCAACTTGGGATCGAGTAACAACAGCGGCCCCCGGTTCTTCCGAGCGTATCCGGGCTGGGAACGCGGCAACTCCGATTTCGACATTCGCCACCGCTTCGTCCTGGGATACATCGTGGAGTTGCCCTTCGGACGTGGCAAGCACTTCGGGAGCGGCGTGAGCGGCCCCCTCAATCAGGTGATTGGCGGCTGGCAGCTTTCCGGAGTCACCACGCTTTCGACGGGCAACTGGTTCACCATCACGGACGGCAATGGGAACTTTTCGAACTCCTCGGGAGGCCAGCGGCCCGATCTGGTTTCCGGCCAAAACCCCAATGGGAAGCCTTGTGTAGCCGGGACGTTCTTTAACACTTGCGCCTTCGCGGACCCTCCGCTGGGTTCGTTCGGCAATGCGGGCCGGAACATCGTGCTGGGGCCTGGGTTCCAGGTCTGGGATGTCTCCCTGCTGAAGCGGTTCCAGATCAAAGAGGGGAGCCACGTGGAATTCCGGGCAGAGTTCTTCAACCTGCCGAACCATACCAATCTCGCTCCGAGCTGTGCTTACTGTACCAGCCCCGTGGACCTGTCCAGCTCGAGGTACGGGTTCGCGACCTATGCTCTCGCGCCACGTCAGATTCAGTTCGGACTGAAGTTCTACTACTAAGCCCGCCCGCGGCGTTTGGAAGGCCCCTGCGCTTATCCGGCAGGGGCCTTCTCCTTTTCCTCCTGCTAGCCTGAGGCGGGCTGTTTCCCGCGCGCCAGCGGAGCATTAGACTGCCGGGACCTTCTTGCATGCACGGCTGCTCCAGAGTACCCCACCCAATCCCGGAGTCGAGGTTACTTCCCACGGAGGAACAATGAGACCGAGTCTGAGCTCAAGACAGATCGGTGTTTTGTTGCTGGTATTGATGCCCGGCTTCCTGGGTTCGGTTCGCGCGCAGGGCGACAACTTGATGCCGCAACCGGCGAAGGTCGTGCATGCACAAGGCAGGTTGGAGATCAGCGGATCGTTCCGCGTCGCCCTCGAAGGTTACGAGGAACCACGCCTGCGCGCAGCCGGAGAGCGCATCGTCGAGCGCCTGGCTCGACAAACCGCCATTCCGATGAATTCCACTCTGGAGACGGACCCGGCGAAGGCCGCGCTGGTTATCCGTTGCGATCATGCAGGGGGACTGGTCCAATCGGTCCGGGAAGATGAGTCCTACACGCTGGAAGTGACCTCGCGGCAGGCACGTCTTGAGGCAGCCACGCCCGTCGGCATCTTGCGCGGCATGGAGACCTTCCTACAACTGGTCACGCTGGACGCGCAGGGCTTCGCCGTACCGGCGGTCAATATCGAGGACAAGCCTCGTTTCCCCTGGCGCGGCTTCATGATTGATGTGTCGCGCCGTTGGATACCCGCCCCGGTGATCAAGCGGAACCTCGACGGCATGGCCGCCGTCAAGCTGAACGTCCTGCACTGGCACCTTTCCGACGATCAGGGATTCCGCGTCGAGAGCCGGCGATTCCCGAAACTCCACGAGATGGGCTCCGACGGGCATTACTACACGCAGGAAGAAATCCGCGACGTGATCGCCTACGCGCGCGAACGCGGCATCCGCGTCGTCCCGGAGTTTGACATGCCTGGCCATGCCACCAGTTGGTTCGTCGGCTATCCCGAGATTGCCAGCCTGCCCGGCCCCTACACCGTTGACCGCACTTTAGGCATTCGCGACCCCGCGATGGATCCCACCCGGGAGGAGGTATACACCTTCCTTGATGCTTTTATCGGCGAGATGACTCAACTCTTCCCCGACGAGTACTTTCACATCGGGGGTGATGAGGTAAGGGCCAAACATTGGAGCGAGAGTCCTCGCATCCAGGAATTCATGCGCCAGCACGGCATGAAAGACCATCGCGACCTTCAGGCCTATTTCAACCAACGCTTGCTCGTTATCCTCCAGAAATATGGAAGAAAAATGGTGGGCTGGGATGAAATCCTTCATCCCGAACTTCCCAAAGACATCGTGGTGCAATCCTGGCGCGGGCAACAGTCCCTGGCCGAGGCCGCGCGGCGGGGCTACATGGGGATTCTTTCCTGGGGTTATTACCTCGACCTGATGCAGCCGGCGTCGTTCCACTACGGGGTCGATCCGTTGGGAGGTGGAGCGGCGAGACTTTCTGAAGCGGAGAAAGCCAGGATCCTGGGGGGCGAAGCCTGCATCTGGACTGAGAATGTGGACATGGAGAATATTGATGCCGCCGACTGGCCCCTGACTGCGGCCATCGCAGAGCGGCTCTGGTCCCCGGCGCAGGTTCAGGATGTGGACTCCATGTATCGTCGCCTGGCGATGGTAAGCCGCCAACTGGAATGGATGGGGCTGACACAGCGCATCAGTCCTCGGCTGATGCTCGAACGCCTGGCGGGCGACAGCGACCCGGCAGTCTTGAAGCGCCTCGACGAGGTCCTCGCGCCGCTCAACTGCGATGTGCGGCGGCGGGTGCACCACTACACAAGCCTCACGCCGCTCAACCGGTTGGTGGATGCCACTCCTCCGGAAAGCGATGCGGCGCGTGAATTCGCCCTCCTGGTCGGGCACTGGCAGGCCAACAAGCTCAAGATCCGCCAGCAACTGTCTCGTTGGAAGCGGGCCGGTGCGGAAGTGGCGCCTCTGCTTCAGCGCTCTGCCCTGCTGCAGGAAGATCTGCCCTTGGCGGAAAACGTATCGGCCGTGGCGGAGGCCGGACTCGAAGCGCTGGATTATCTCGAGCACGCAGAAGCGGCGCCTGACGCCTGGGTGGCGAAGCAAACCGCTCTTCTGGACCGGGCCAGCCAACCTCAGGCGGAACTGTGGATCATGATTGTGCCCTCCGTGCGCGAACTGCTTAAAGCCGCGGAGGCAGGAAAGTGATACGCCGACGCTCGTTCGACGCTGAGAGAGCCCGGGGCCGGGCGGTGGGATAGAGCCAGATGAGCAACCCCGCTTCTAACCACCTCGGGGCGAAGGGCAGCCGGCCTTCAAGACGGGACTGGCAGGCTAAGGGGTCGCAGGCGCCCCGGCCTGCTTCCTTTCCCAAAGGGTAATCAACAAGGTGCTCCCCAGCACCAGAGCACCCCCCACGATGCCGCCCAGCGTGAGCCGCTCGCCCAGCCAAAGGGCTGCGATGGGCACTCCAAAAAAGGTTATCAGGTAATTCGAAAGCGCCGCCTG